>CAQKRU010000012.1:3333-22804 GCA_948823415.1 uncultured Eubacteriales bacterium | reverse complement strand
TCGCTAATCCCCTTAAGGCCGGGAATCAAGCAGCAAATCCCGCGCACAATCAGGTTAATCTTCACGCCCTCTTGAGAGGCACGGTAAAATAGCCGAATCATCTCTTCGTCCACAAGCGAATTTATCTTTATTGTAATGCCCGAGGGCAAGCCTTTTTTCGCGTTTTTCATCTCGCTTTCTATCATTTTTTCAAAAAAACTTCTCATCTTGTTTGGCGCCACAATCAGCTTGCTGTACTCCGGTGGCCGAGAATATCCCGTCAAAGTGTTAAACAGCGAAGAAGCATCGGCGCCAAAGCTCTCTCTGCAGGTAAAAAAGCCAATGTCGGTGTAGACCCTCGCGGTGAAATCGTTGTAATTGCCGGTGGACATATGAACATACCGCTTAATGCCGTCACTCTCCTTGCGCACAACAAGCAAGATCTTACAATGCGTCTTAAGCCCATATAAGCCATAAATAACGTGGCAGCCGGCACGCTCAAGTTTCCTGGCCCAGTTCACATTATTTTCCTCATCAAATCGAGCCTTTAACTCCACCAAGACCGTGACTTGCTTGCCGTTTTCTGCCGCCTTTATCAAAGCATCAATTATCGGCGAATTCCCGCTAACTCGGTAAAGCGTTTGCTTTATGGCCAAAATGTCGGGGTCATCGGCGGCCTGATTTATAAATCTTACCACCGCATTAAAACTCTCGTACGGATGGTGCACCAATCGATCTCGTTGTTTGATCGCATCAAAAATAGAGTCACAGCCCCAAAAGTCAGCAGGAGGATCAACCGGAACAAGCGGCGCAAAACGAAATTTATCAAATCCGCTGAGCTGCGAAAATTTCATTAAAAACGTGAGGTCAATCGGCCCCGAAAGCTCGTAAATGTCCTCCTCCCGCATCGAAAGCATCTTCACCAAAAACTCTCTCGTCTTTTTGTCGCACCCCTTCAGCAGCTCTAACCGCACAGGCTCGCCACGACGCCGTTTTTTTATCGACCGCTGCACCTCGACTAACAAATCTGCGGCCTCTTCGTCAATTTCCAAATCCGAATTTCGGGTAACCCGGAACTGGCAGCACGCCTTTATCTTGTGCAGCTCAAACAGTTGCGGCAACTTTTTTGTTATGATATCCTCAATCAAAATAAAAAATTTTTTCTCCTCATCAGTAGAGGGCAACTCTAAAAAACGCGGCAAAATGGACGGCACCTGGACTAACGCAAAATTAGTCTCGCCATTTTTTAAAAGCCTAACCGCCAAATTTAAGCTCTTGTTAGAAAGCAGTGGAAACGGCCGGCTCTGATCCACAGCAAGCGGCGTCAGTACCGGAAAAATTATCTTATTAAAATAGTCGTCAACAAATTTTTTTTGAATCGCATTTAAATCTTTAATTTCCAAAAAATGAATATTTTTCTGCGCCAAGGCCGGCTTGATCGACTTCTTAAAGCATTGATACATTTTATTTAAAAAGCCATGAGCCTTCTCATTTATCTTAAAAAGCTGTTGCTTTGGCGTAAGTCCCGCCGGGTCTTTCTTCTTATAGCCCAAATTGATTTGCTCCATGATTCCGGCCACGCGCACCATAAAAAACTCGTCCAAATTAGAGGCCGCAATCGACAAAAACTTCACCCGCTCAAAAATTGGGTTATCCTTCCGAAAAGCCTCGTCAAGAACCCTATAATTAAAGTCCAGCCAGCTCAACTCCCGGTTATTATAAGGGATCCGCTTGCGATTCTCCATGAAAAAGCACCTCCAAAAGGCAAAATTATATCAGCCCGCTCTTTACATCCAGCCGCACCTTTAGCCCAAAAACTTCTTCAAAAAACTCGCCGCATTTTGCAACAGCCCACTTCTCCAAGTACACATTATCGTCGCTTTCGGCCGTAATTACAAGGCTTTCGTCCAAAACTTTTATCTTTATATTTTTGAGCTTTTGCTTTTTCGACTTATCCAATGCGTTGCTGAGCCGAAATATAGCCACCAGTTTAGAAACCAGCAGCCGTTCAGAGTCAGTCAGCCGCCGGTACTCAGCGTCCTCCAAAGTAGGGGTAGTAAGCTCATTATAGCGGACGATATTCGCAACCAAAAGCACGTCCGCCTCGGTGAGGCCGTAAAGGTCCACGTTTTCAATTATGTCAAAAGTGCTCGCCCGCGGGTCTTTAGAGTTAACATAATAGCCGACTTCATGCAGCATCACAGCCAAGTCCAAAAATAATTTTTTCCGCTTATCAAGCCCATGCAGCTTTTTCAGACTATCAAAAATAAGCGTAGCGTAGTGGTGGGTGGCCTCGATGTGCTCCTGGCTAAAATAAAAGTGATACGACAAGACCTTTGCGCAAAAAATAGCACTAACGCCGATATGTTCCTCAAACTTTTTTTCTATTTTAGAAGATAAAATTTGCTTCATAACAGCGTCCCAAAGCTCAACCTTTGGCGACAAAATCCTCTTAGCGTTCGTCATTTTTAAAATCCGAGAATATATGGCCAAAGCCGTAAACAAAAGCTGAGCATTCTTAACACTCACGTCGTACCGGTCGCTAATAGCCTGAACCGAGATATTTTTAATTTGGTCATAAAGCCCATTCACAGCCGAAGGGCTAATATCGTAAATGCCGTCAACCTCTTTAGCGCCGCACAAACTTGCAATTAAGTTTATCTCGCTCCCCGAAACAATCAAATTTTCGATTTCCGAGTTATCAAGAGGAAACTTTATCCGGCCAATCATCCGCTCCAAGTACTCTTCAACAACCAAGCTAAAATCTGCGGTCTGTTCCCGAACCGGCTCCAAAAGTTCGTACAGCTTCGAGGAGCCCATATCAATATTCTGCGAAAACAAGATCTTCTCTCGATCATAAATAGAAAACCCAATATTCCCGGCGCCAATATAAGAAATCAAGGTTTTATCGAGGTTTTTATATTTAGAACTTTGAAGCGCGCATAAAATCTCAAAATAAACCAGACTTTTCTCCTGCCGATCCTCCAAAATCCTAACATTCATGTCGTTTTGAATTTTAATCTGGTCAACAATATAAGCGCAATTTTCGGCCTCGTGCAGCAGCGCACAGGCAATAACCCGGCAATTTTTAATATTGTACTCCTTCAAAACGTTAGAATAATTCCTCAAAATGCCCGAGATTTCGCGCAAAGTCTCAAAGCTTATTTTCTTATTATTAAAAATTTCGTGCCCAAGTTTCGTCTGCTTCTCAAGCCTGTCAACGTCCACCAACGTGTCATTTTTTAGCTTCGAGATCCTCATCCTAACCAAGCCAGGCTCAATGCTTATAAGCGCCGCCATATTCGAAGTCTTCTTCTTTTCCAACCAAGCTCCCCTCCCCTCTTTTACCTAAATCTTTTTAATCATTAAGCGTATTTAAAAAATCCTTAAAATAGTCCGGCAAATCGCTCTCAAACTCAATATACTTTAAACTTCGCGGGTGAACAAACCCAATATGCTTAGCGTGAAGGCACTGTCCGTTGAGGCTTTTGATGACTTTCTTCGGGCCATAAACAATATCTCCCGCAACCGGATGCCCAATATGAGCCATATGTACTCTTATCTGATGCGTCCTGCCGGTCTCAAGCCTCAGCCGTACATGAGTAAACCCGTCGTATCTATCCAGCACCTTGTAATGCGTAATTGCGTTTTTAGAATTTTCACAGGTAACGGCCATCTTTTTGCGGTCATTCTTATTTCTCCCAATCGGCGCATCAACCGTCCCCTCGTCATTCTTAAAACCTCCATAAACCACAGCCTCGTATTCTCTAGAAAAATCGTGGCCCTTAATCTGATCAGCTAGATTCTTGTGAGCAAAATCATTCTTCGCAACAATCAAAAGTCCACTAGTATCCTTGTCAATCCGATGCACAATCCCAGGCCGGATGGTCCCGTTTATGCTCGATAATCGCCCTCCACAATGATGCATAAGCGCGTTAACAAGCGTCCCACCAAAGTTCCCAGCCGCCGGGTGCACAACCATCCCCTTAGCCTTGTTCACAATCAGCAAATCGTCGTCCTCATAAACAATGTCAATAGGGATATCTTCGGGCGTCAAGTCCAAAATTTCGGGTTCTGGCAAAGCAATCGTTATCTTCTGCCCCACTTTCACCTTGCAATTTTTATCCGTAACAATAATCCCGTCAACGGCAACGCCATTCTCTTTTATAATCTTTTGCGCATAAGAGCGCGTAACCTGCGAAACATTAGCATCTATAACTTTGTCCAACCGCTTCCCTGCGCCGTTTTCATCAACCAAAAACTCAATAATCTCACTCACAAAAACCTAGCCCCTAATTTTTGACGATTTATGATAAAACAAAATATAAACGCTCAAAAGTACGGTGCCCGCAACGATACAGATGTCGGCAAAATTGCAAACCGTAGTAAAAAACGAAAACTTCATATAATCCACGACATAGCCCAAACAAACCCTGTCTATAAGGTTCCCAATCCCGCCAGAAATCAGCAAAGTAGCCGAAGTCAAAAAAAGATTGTGATTAACTTTCTTAAACTTTATCAAATAAACAAGAATCGCAATCACGCTAAAAGCAAAAAGAATAAAGAACCATTGCTGATTCTGGAGCATTCCAAAGGCGGCGCCCCTGTTTTCAACGTAAGTAACGTCCAGCAAATTGGGAATAACACTAAGATATTCGCTAAACTTCAAACGAGTCCTGGCAATGTGCTTCAGGCTCTGGTCAATCGCCACAAGCTCCAAAACAAAAATCCACATCCACTTCGTCATACAAATCTCGCCCTCCCTACCTTCTTAAGCTTTAAAATTAACGGTGCATCTCAATAACCCAAGACACACCGCAATCTTCTAAATTTACTTTTTAGACAATATAGATACACAGCGGCTGCAGACATTCTCGCTATTAACATTTTCTCCAACAGTAGTGCTAAAAGTCCAGCAGCGCTCGCATTTTTTGCCCTCAGCGCAAGCAATAGTAACTGACAAACCGGGCATATTCTCTGCAACATATTCTCCCTCACCAGTATTTTCCAGCTTAACTTGAGAAACAATAAAAATTTCCTTAAGTTTATCCCCCATCGATTCAACAAAATCGTAAAGTTCACCGTCGCAGTGCAAAACTACGCATGCCTCCAAAGAAGAACCGATCGTTTTGGCTTCTCTTGCCATCTCTAACGCTTTTTGAACGGCTTCTCTCAACTGCTCGATTTTGTCCCAAGTTTCAACAAAGCCCTCACTAACGTTTATATCGAGTTTTTCCGGCATAGGATTAAACAAAACCGAACCAACATCGTCACCTTTGGCGTGAGGTACGTGCTCCCAAATTTCTTCTGCCGTAAAAGCAAGAATCGGCGCCAGCAATCGGGTAATTACATTCAAAATATAGTAAATAGTAGTCTGAGCAGCCCGTCGCAATAAGCTGTCCGCAGCCTCGACATAAAGGCGATCCTTCAAAACGTCAAAATAAAAATTAGACATATCCACCACGCAAAACTTCCGCACACTGTGGTAAATCTGATGAAACTCAAAATTCTCGTAGGCGTCCCTAGCCTTGTCAATAAGCTTATTGAGCTTGTCAAGCGCCCACTTATCCATCGGCATCAGCTCGTCTAAGTCGACCATATCCGCATTCGAGTCGAAATCATAGAGGTTCCCCAAAATATATCTGGCGGTATTCCTGATCTTTCGATAGGCCTCCGAAAGCTGCTTCAAAATTTCAGGCGAAATCCGCACATCCGCATGATAATCAGAAGAAGCGACCCAAAGCCTCAAGATATCCGCGCCATACTGGTTAACAATCTGCTGCGGCTCAATTCCATTGCCCAAAGACTTAGACTGCTTTTTGCCCTCGCCATCAACAACCCAGCCGTGAGAAACAGCCATCTTATAAGGCGCCGCGCCCGTAGTGGCAACAGAGGTCAAAAGCGAAGACTGAAACCAACCGCGATATTGGTCAGCTCCTTCAAAATATAGGTCCGCCGGGCAAGCAAGGTCGTCTCTCAATGCGCAAACCGCCGCATGTGATACGCCAGAGTCAAACCAAACGTCCATAATGTCGGTCTCTTTCCTAAAATCACAGCTACCACATTTTTGGCATCTCACACCCTCTGGCAAAAGTTCTTCAGCAGGTCGCTCAAACCAAGCATCTGAGCCATTTTCTTTAAAAATATCAGCCACATGCAGCATAACGTCTTTATCGATCAAAGGCTCGCCGCAGTCTTTGCAAAAGAAAATCGGCAAAGGCACGCCCCACTTTCTCTGCCGAGAAATGCACCAGTCCTTGCGGTCCTTAACCATAGCGGTAATCCGGTCCTGCCCCCAAGCCGGAAGCCACTTAACGCTGCGAATCGCGTCAACAGCCTTGTCCTTAAAATCCGCAACCGAGCAAAACCACTGCTCAGTGGCCCTGAAAATAATCGGATGTTTGCAGCGCCAGCAGTGTGGGTATTGGTGGTCAATTTTTTCCGTCGCAAAAAGTGCACCCGTGCTTTCAAGATGCCTAGCAATAGCCGCGCCAGCTTTTTCGGTCGAAAGCCCCGCAAACTGCCCGGCCTCCGCCGTCAATACGCCGTTCTCATCAACCGGAACAATAACGTCAATCTGCTTGTAATTTTGGCAAATGTCGAAGTCCTCAACTCCGTGCCCCGGCGCCGTGTGAACGCACCCCGTGCCAGTCTCCAAAGTCACATGATCCCCCACAATGACTAAAGATTCCCGGTCTAAAAACGGATGCTCAGCAGTCATAAGCTCAAGTTCAGCGCCAGTCAATGAACCAACCGCTTGATAATCGCCTATACTCGCCTTGCCCATCGCAGACTCACAAAGCTTATCGGCAACAATGTAGAACTCATCGCCAGCCCTCACCACATTATATTTAAAGTCCGGGCCAACGCAAATCGCCACATTCCCCGGCAAAGTCCAGGTCGTCGTCGTCCAAATGACAAAATAAGTTTTGCTCAAGTCCACACCCAACGCCGTGAGCTTTCCATTGTCGTTTTTGACCCTAAACTTCACATAAACCGAGTAACAAACGTCATTTGCGTACTCGATTTCGGCCTCAGCAAGCGCCGTCTTGCAATCCGAGCACCAATAAACCGGCTTCAGCCCGCGATAAATATGCCCATCGCAAGCCATCTTAGCAAAAACCTCAATCTGCTTGGCCTCGTACTCCTTATGCAAAGTAATGTACGGATTGTCCCAGTCCGCCAAAATGCCAAGCCGCTTAAACTGCCCCCTCTGATCATCGATATAATCCAAAACGAAGTCACGGCACAGCTTGCGAAGCTCCATATCCGAAATTTCGGCAGAATTGCTAACGCCGGCCTTTTTGCGAGCTTTAAGTTCCGTGGGCAGCCCGTGAGTATCCCACCCCGGCACAAAAGGCGCCTTAAAGCCCGACATATTCTTATATTTAACAATAAAGTCCTTCAAAATGTGATTCAAAGCGTGACCAATATGTATGCTTCCGTTGGCGTAAGGAGGGCCGTCATGCATGATATAAAGCGGTTTTCCTTCGTTCTTTTGCATCAATTTATCGTATAAAGCCTCATTCTCCCACTTTTCCAAAAATCCAGGCTCGCGCTGCGGCAGCCCCGCGCGCATCGGGAACTCCGTTTTAGGAAGATTCAGCGTAGCATTGTAATCCTCAGGCATCTATAACAACTCTCCTCAAAAATTCTCACATACATTCAACTTCGGCTAACTCTCGCTCACTTAACAGGCTCACTAATACTGTAATCTTCGCCAAATTGCAAATCCGCAAATTTACTCGAACCCGGCATCTCAGCATTCGGATCTTCTGCAGCGGCCTCAACTGTAGGCACAGGTGGCTCAACAACTTTTTCGTTATTTATAGCAGTCTCGTTTTTAGCAACAGGCTTATTAGCGACACTAGCGTTATTTTTAGAGTTAAAATCGGCGGGCAGACGGTCTTCTGCGTTAAAGGAGTTCACCAACTTTAAGTGCTCCTTGTACAAAGACAAAATATTAGAGCGAAAGTCCTTAACGGCCTTCTTCATGCTGGCCAAAGTCTCTTTCTGCCGCAACACATCGCCGTTTATGCTATTTAATATCTGGTCCGCACGAAGCCTAGCGTCAGCAACAATAGCGTCAGCCTCCTTCTTAGCGTCCGCAATAGCCGCCGTAGAGAGCTTCTGAGCACTCACCAAAGCAGTTTTAACACTATCTTCATCTTCGCGGTATTGCCCCACCCTATCGGCCAGAATTTTAATTTTCTCGGTCAGGTCCAAAACCTCCTTCTGAAGCTTTTCGTAAGAGACCTGCACCTCATCCAAAAAATTATCAACATCCTCGGCCTTGTAGCCGCCAAAGCCCGACTTACCAAATTTGACGTCCTTAATATCATTAACAGTCAACATAAAAATTCCTCCAACGCTGTACAGAATTCATTAAAAATAAACGCCGTTATTCTCAAGTTCGTCCAAAAGATCGTCCCCAGTCAAACCAACGTTATAAGGCGTAATGATATAAGTGCTAGTGGCCACCTTCTTAATCTGGCCGCTGTTAGCATACGCAACGCCGCTCAAAAAGTCAAGAATCCGGCGAGCTTCGTCCCTGTCAGTATTTTCCAAATTCAAAACAACAGTATGCATTTTAATAAGTTCGTCCGCAATAGCGCGAGTATCCTCGCCAAAGCGCTCCGGTTTAAACAAAACTACCTGAAGTTGAGCCGTAGCATGGATATTTACAACCTTATTATTTTGAGCACTGGCGCGTGTTGATGAATTTTTTTGTTCGTTCTTTTTATTAGTCCAACTTTCAAAACTGTCTTGTTCATAGTCATACTCAAATTCGTCTTCTGGCGGGGTTAACATTTCCTTAAATTTTTGTACTAATCCTGGCATAATTTTAGCCTCCCAAAATTTTTTATTTTTATAATTAAATTCCAATTTAGAAAAAATCGGAATTCAAAAGGCAAAAAGGTTCACATAAAATAAAGGCGCAAACCCAATTAATAATATTATGAACAATTTTTTCTTCAATGTCAACAAATAAACGTTGCATTTTATGAAAACGTCCAAAATTTTTTTGGTAATTTTATAGTAACGAAAAAGAAAAACTTAAACAAATTTACCATCATAAAGGTCGCGGCCCTTCACAACAACCTCATCGTACTCTTTAATAGTATTTTCGGAAAAAAGTTTAGATTTATCCGCATCCAAATTGCAAATAACAAAATCGTCGCCAGAAAAAATAATATCAATCTCCCTAAAAGCAAGCTGCTTGCCGCGCCGCACATAAACGCCCTTAACAGCCTTTTGCACAACCTTTTCTTGCCCCGTTGCTTCGTCAGTAATAGTCCGGCTCAACGTCTTCTCGTGCACAGCGCTCTTGCTAACCGAGAGCCCCAGATACTCCGAAATATTAATTTTAATGGGCTCATTGCGAATAGACAAAGTGTTCTTGTCAATATAGTCGCACTGAAAAACGACGGCCGATTCAGAATTCTCGCCCGATTGATTAATAGCAACAACCTTAGCCCTTATTTTTTCTGCGCTAGCAAGCGGCATAACCAGCTCCACGTATTGATCCAAGCTAAGCTGCAAAGCATCCGTCCGTTTTAAAGCACAAACAACAAACCAGTTCGAATTAACCACCAATTTAGCGGCATTCTGAGTCCGACTATGTGTCCGCGCAAAGCTCTCATTTAGCAAGGCTTTAACCTGCTCTGCGATTATATTTTTCACGCTGTCGTAATTAAAAGCATCCTCAAAGCCGTCCACAGTCCCCATAAAATAGCCAGAATGCTGCGCCAAAATCTTCTTAATGCTACTATTATTCTCCTGCAAACTCAATTTATTTAGCTCACTTTTTAAACCAGAAATTTTTTCATCCAAATTCAAATCCTGTCCACCGGCAATCTGGCGCTCGTTTAGCAAATAAAAAATATTATCGCGATGTTTGGGCAACGCGTTAAACTCGCAGTTATTTACATTTTTAATAAAGCTGTTAAACTCCAAATAAGACTGCTGATCGATCGAAGCGGGATTTGAGGATAGCGCAAAGCCGCCAAAATTTTTGAGATTCTCAAGCCTCGCAATTTCCTTTTCAAGCCCTTCGGCCTTTTTATGTAAAATCCCTTGGCTTTCAGAGCTATAAACCCGCGCAATAACACCGTCCTTGCCAATTTTATCCGCATCACTCAAGCAAAAACTTATCGCGCCAGACAAATCGTCCGAAATAACCCGCTCGTCCCGAATAATATAACCGTCAGCGTCAATAGAGTCATAAACCCGCGCAATATGCGCAACCTCGGTCTTCACGCTCGGAAAAAGCATAGCAAACACATGGTACGACCCATAAACCAGAATCATCCCAACAAAAAAAGTCCATACAATTTTCTTAGCAACTTTCCCCATCATTTCGTTCCAAAAGTCGTTTTAAATTAAACTTTTTACCCAACATTTATAGTATTATATCACAAAATTAACGCTTTTTAAAATTTTATGATTTCCGTGCAAACCCGCAGCAGTTCTTCAAAGTCAGAGTAATCATCAACAAAAACCCAGTTTACTCGGGCATCTTTTCTAAACCAAGTGAGCTGCCGCTTGGCGTACCTTCGTGTTTGCTGTTTTAAATTTTCAACAGCCGCACCCAAATCGCATTGGCCATTTATGTAAGGCGCTAACTCCTTGTAACAAATAGCATTCATCGCGGTTTTGCTGCAGTCAGACGCCAAAACCTGCCGCGCTTCGTCAATTAGCCCCGTATCGAGCATTTTGTCTACCCGCTTGTTTATCTGATTGTATAAAAGCTCTCTACTTCGGTAGGTTAAGCCCAAAATCACCGGATTATACGGCGGCTCCTCATTCTTAGAGCGCTCAATGTGCTCCGTCATAGTAACTCCGGTTACTTTGTAAATTTCAATCGCACGAATAATCCTAAGAGTGTCGTTCGGGTGCAGCTTTTTAGCCATTTCTTCATCAAAAGAAGCCAGCTCTGCCAGCAAAGAGGCCGCTCCTTCGGTCTCTAACTTTTTCACCAAATTTTTCCGTAATTCCAAGTCCGGTTTTTGCTCAGCAAAGTTAACATTGTTCATCAAGGAGCTTACATAAAGTCCCGTTCCGCCAACAATAATGGGCAATTTGCCCCGATTTGTTATCTCAAATATGCATTCCTTCGCCATTTTTACGTAATCTGCTACGCTAAATTCTTTGTCAATATCCAAAAAATCAACCAAATGGTGCGGTATTTCGCCCATCTCAGCGGCGGTGGGCTTCGCCGTACCGATGTCCATGCCCTTGTAAATCTGCATGGAATCCGCAGATACGATCTCTCCATCAAACAACTTGGCAAGCTCAATCGCTATTTTTGTCTTGCCGCAAGCCGTGGGGCCTACAATGGCCACAACATTCATTTTTTCTTTTTTAGAAATACCAGCACTATTCGTAATTTCACTCATACCCGACCAAATCTTTTCTCGATCTCTCGCCGCTTAACAGTAACAGCAATTGGCCTTCCATGCGGGCAAAACCTGGGATCTTCTTTAATTATCCGTTTAACCAAAGCCTGCATCTCTTGTGGTTTTATCATTTTGCCCGCCTTAATCGCCGCCCGGCAGGCGATGTTTTCGTACAGCCACTCAACGTAGTCGCTGCGAACATCCTTCCTGTGTTCCAAAATATAATTCGCCATCTGCGTAACAATGTCGCTAATGTCAACGTTATCAAGATAGCTCGGCGCCGCCCGAACGATAATCGCACCGTTTCCAAAATCGTCAAGCTCGAAACCAGCGTTAATTAACAAGCTAATATTGTCAAGAATGGCGGCGTACTCGTCTTTGCTCAAAGACACAACAACCGGCTCCAAGAATAACTGCGACAGTGGCGCGTCTTTTTCGGATTTAAGCTCCTCAAAGATCATCCTCTCGTGCGCCGCATGCTTGTCGATAAGCACCACCTCATCGGCGTTTTTCTCCACAACAATGTACGTACTAAAGAGCTCGCCCACAATTTTAATGTCAAAATTATCCGGAACCAAGGCAATCTGCTCGGATTTTGCGTTGTCAATAGGAAAAATTTTGTCAAGCGCGCCCTCCCCAATAAAAGACGAAAGAGAAAAGCCTTCGACCGTCCCAACATTCGCATTTGCGCTATTTTTAGTCTTTGAAGCACCCTCTTTAATATTCAAAATATTGCAAGCCGTTTCGCCCTTTAAATCTGGCTTTTTAAGGTAAACATTCTCGGACTTCTTTGGCACATAAACCTCCGGAGAGTCGGCTTCACACTCGTCTTCACTGCCATTAACATCGCCCAGGCTGGATTTATCTAAAACCGACGCTTTAAAATCGGCCGCTTTATCTGCTTTAGCCGAAAAATCAATCATCTTGAATAAATTATTAACACCGGTAATCATCTTGCTTTTATCGATATTCTTTGCGACTTGAACCTCCGGCACAGAAGCTTTATCACTAGGCAAAAGCGCAGGGCTACCGTTGTTAATTAGCGCCGTTTTCACGCCGTGATATATAGCGTCAAAAATCGGGCGCTCGTCGATAAACCGGATCTCCACTTTAGAAGGATGCACGTTAACGTCGATGCTATCGAAGGGCAGGTCGATATACATAACGCAAGCCGGGAACTTTTGAACCATAATCGAGCCCTTAAAAGCCTCCTCCAGCGCTACCATCGCAGTCTTGCTCTTAACATAGCGGCCGTTTATAAAAAAATGCTGCATGTTCCTAGAGGCCCGCGGCGAAGTCGGCTTGCTAATAAGCCCGCTCACCTTTATGCCGCCAAGCGCATAGTTCATCGTCATCAGCGAAATGAAAAACTCCTTACCATAAACAGCGTAAATGGCAGAGTCGACCTTGCCGTCGCCCGGCGTGTTGAGCTGCAGCTTGCCCTCTTTTACAAACTTAAAGGCAATTTCAGGGTGCGAGAGTGCAATCCTGTCCAAAATTTTCTCAATCGCCAAGCCTTCGGAACTATCCTTTTTCAAAAACTTCATTCTAGCGGGGGTATTATAGAACAAATCCCGCACAATTATCGTTGTACCGGCAGAGCAGCCACATTCTTCAAACAGAACCTCCGCCCCGCCTTCAATTTCGTAGTGCGTGCCGATGTCCTGTTCCTTCGTCCGAGTCATAACCTCAACCCGCGAGACCGCGCAAACAGAAAAAAGCGCCTCTCCGCGAAACCCCAAAGTAGCAATGTTGTTAAGGTCGTCCTCAACTTTGATTTTGCTCGTCGCGTTGCGCAAAAACGCGTTTCTTATGTCGTCCTTTTCGATTCCACAGCCATCGTCGCTGATGCGCATATACGACACGCCGCCGTTTTTGATCTCTATAGTAACATTTGTAGCGCCAGCGTCAATCGAATTCTCAACAAGCTCCTTTATTACTGAGCTCGGCCGCTCCACAACCTCGCCCGCCGCGATCAGCTCGGCAATGTGTTTGTCCAAAACATTTATCTTCCCCATGATTATCTTCCTCTACAAAAACAGTAAGTCAGCCTTCCTTAAGCAAATTGACAAGCTCAAACAGCTGCGCCATGGCCTCCAGCGGCGTGAGCGTGTTTACGTCCAAGTTCAAAAGCTTTTTAATGACCTCTTTTTCACAAGGTTTAGCGGCACTCTCGTTAATTTTTTCTTGCTCAAACAAGCTATCTTCCGCGCCGCTGCTACCTTCACTGGCAATCTTTACATTAGTTGCAATATTTCCGTCCTCAATTTCCTTCAAAATCACCTTGGCCCTATCAATGATCCACCCCGGCACACCGGCCAACTTCGCCACCTCTATGCCAAAACTATCGTCCGTGCCGCCGCGCACAATCCTTCTCAAAAACGTAATGTCGTCCCCGCGCTTCTTGACGGCTATATTATAATTCTTCACGCCCGGCAGCAAGTTCTCAAGCTCAATCAATTCATGGTAATGCGTTGCAAAAAGAGTCTTTGCGCCCAGTTTGCTGCGGTCGGCAATAAACTCGATTACAGCGCGCGCAATACTCATGCCATCAAACGTAGAAGTCCCCCTGCCGATTTCGTCAAGAATAATCAGGCTGTTCGCGTTCGCAGAGTTCATAATCTGCGCAACTTCCATCATTTCAATCATAAACGTCGACTGCCCGCTCGCCAAATCGTCCGAAGCGCCAACTCGAGTAAAGATGCTCTCAACCACGCCAATTTCAGCATAAGATGCCGGCACAAAGCAGCCAATCTGCGCCATCAAAGCGATAATGGCCACCTGCCGCATATATGTGGATTTGCCCGCCATATTGGGGCCCGTAATCACCGAAATCATGTTCTCGCCCGTGTCCAGTGTAACGTCGTTTGGCACAAACAAAGAATCTTTCATCAAAGCCTCAACCACCGGGTGGCGAGAATCCTTCAAAACAATCTTGTCGCTATTGTTAACAACAGGCTTAACAAAGCGGTTTTCGTACGAAGTTGTCGCAAAAGACAGCAAAACATCCAGCAAAGCAATGGCCTTCGCCGTCTTTTGGACCCGATTTAAATTGCTCGCAACCTGCTCGCGAATCTTGCAAAATAGATCATATTCCAGCTGAATAGCCCGATCCTTAGCGCCAAGCACACGCCCCTCAAGCTCCTTTAGCTCCGTTGTGATGTACCTTTCGCAGTTAGAGAGCGTCTGCTTACGTATGTATTCGCTCGGAACTTTATCCTTAAAAGAGTTCGAAACCTCAATAAAATAGCCAAAAACACGATTATACCCAATCTTAAGCTTAGGTATGCCGGTCTTTGCCTTTTCCTTAATCTCCAACTCCGCCATTATATCTTTACCGCTCGACATATCACCACGCAAAAGATCAATCTCACCGTTGTATCCATGCTTTATGATGCCACCCTCTTTTACCGATATCGGCGGCTCATCTACAATAGCAGCATTAATCAAGGCGTTAATGTCCGTCAAAGCGTCAATGTCACTATTTACTTCAACAAGCAGTTCCGATTTTGCGCGAGAAAGCACCTCTTTAACAGCCGGCAGCCTAGAAGTAGCATAGCACAAAGAGCGAAGTTCGCGCGCATTGGCCGAGCCATAAACAATCCGCGTCATCAAGCGCTCAAGGTCATGCACACCGCTAAGCTCGCTCTTTAAGTTGTCCATTAGCACAACGTCAGAGCAAATCTCCTCCACAGCCGTCTGCCGCCTCAAAATTGCAGCAACATTAACCAAAGGCTGCTCAATATAAGTCTTTATGAGCCGCTTACCCATCGCGGTTTTGGTCTTGTCCAGCACCCAAAGGAGCGAACCGCGTTTTTCTTTGTTGCGCATGGTTTCAATCAGCTCTAGGTTGCGGCGCGTAGTCAAGTCCAGCCGCATAAACTGGCTCTCGGAGTAGACATCCAAAGTGTTTATCCGCTCCAAGCCGTTTTTTTGCGTCTCTTTCAAATAGTCAAACAAAACCGCCAATGCCGCAATGGTCTCGTTTTTGCCGCTTAGCTTAAGGTCATCCAAAGAGCACGGTTCAAATTGCAAAAGTACCGTCTGCTTGCAAACGTCCAAACTCGTTGCCAGCGGCTTAATCTCGACCGTACTCTTAAGTTTATCGCTCACAAACTGCTTAAAATCCTTAAACTTCTCCACATCGCCGCTAACAATTATCTCTCGCGGGCTGAATTTAGAAAGCTCATTAACCGCCTGCCGATAAACATCCGCGCCAAAAAGCAGCGTCGCCAAAAGGTCGCCCGTAGAAACGTCGCAAAAGCAGATCCCAATATTAATTTCGTCAATGTAAATCGAGCAAATATAGTTGTTTTTAGATTCGTCAAGCATAGCGCCCTCGATAACCGTCCCAGGCGTAATAACCCTCGTAATGTCGCGCCGCACAAGCCCCTTAGCAGAAGGATCCCCCAATTGATCGCAAATGGCAATCTTGTAACCCTTGTCAACCAGCCGAGCAATATACCCCTCACAGCTATGGTAAGGCACGCCGCACATCGGGGCTCGTTCCTCCAAGCCACAGTCGCGCCCCGTCAGCGTTAATTCCAGCTCTTTCGACACCAAAATAGCGTCGTCAAAGAACATCTCATAAAAATCGCCTAATCTAAAAAACAGTATAGAGCCCTTGCATCGTTCCTTCAAGTCAAAGTATTGTCGCATCATGGGCGATAATTCGGCCATTTTAAAGTCCCCCTCTCGTCATAAAGCCTATAAAACCGCGGTTATTTCTCCTGTCAAAAACCAATTTTTAATCCCCGTAACCTTAACCATCGCAAATTTGCCAACTAAGTCCTCTTCCTCAGCAACGTCAACAATCATATTCCCCTGCGTGCGCGCCGTCAAAGCGCCCTCTTTGGTCGACTTGCCCTCAATCAAAACCTTCACAATTTCGCCATCGTACTTTTGGCATTGCCTGGTGGTTATCTCATTTTGAACCTCCAAAAGCTCGCGAAACCACGCAGATTTTTCTTTTTCAGAAATAGGATCATCCATCTCGGCCGCCGGAGTACCGCTTCGTTTAGAATAAATAAAGGTAAACAGCGATGTAAAGCCAACCTCTTTTATAAGGCTCAAAGTCTCGCAAAAATCCTCATACCGCTCGCCCGGAAAGCCCACAATAACGTCACTCGTCAGGCAAATGTCCGGCATCTTGGCCTTCGCGTAAGAGATAATCTCAAGGTACCCTTGCCGAGTATACCCGCGGTTCATCAGCTTTAAAACCCGGTCACTGCCGGCCTGAAACGGCAAATGCAAATGGTGACAAATGTGCTCGCCCGCGGCCATAACATTAATTAATTTCGGCGTCGCGTCCTTAGGGTGCGAAGTCATGAACCGCAGCCAATAATCCCCCGGAGTGCGATCCAAACGCCGTAAAAGCTGCGCAAAGTCTATGCGTTCATCAAGATTTTTCCCATAAGAATTCACATTTTGCCCCAAAAGAGTAACCTCTTTATATCCGCTGCCGATAAGCTGAGAAAACTCGTCGCAAATTGCCTCTGCACTGCGGCTTTTCTCCCTCCCGCGCACGTGCGGAACAACGCAATAAGAGCAAAAATTATCGCAGCCGTACATTATCGGCAAAAAGGCTTTTATCTTGCTAGCGCGCTCAATCGGCAGGCCTTCGTAAACTTGAACATCACCAAGATTTGCGTCCGCACTGTGAGCATCACTAACATCTGCGTCCGCACTGTGAGCATCACATTCGGTCTTGCTTGGCCAAATGTGCTTTTTCTCGGTCAAAATTTTATAAATTAGCTCCGGAAATCTCTCAAGCGAATTAGTTCCCAAAACGAGGTCAACAAAAGAAAAACTCTGCTTCAACCTCTCCACAACGTGCGCTTGCTCCGTCATGCAGCCGCACAAAGCAATAATCAAACCAGGATTTCTCTTTTTTAAAGCCTTCAAGGCCCCCACATTGCCAAAAACCCGATCCTCAGCGTTTTCGCGCACAGCACACGTGTTAAAAACAATAATATCTGCGTCTTCGCAACCCTGAGCAAGTTCGCAGCCCATGGCCAAAAGCATTCCGTTTATTTTTTCGGAATCCGAAACATTTTGTTGGCAGCCATAAGTGCGCACAAAAGCCCGCGGAGCCCGAAAATTGACTCTTTGAAGCAACAAATTTTTTATTAAACCAAAATACTCCTCAAACTTGGGCGCGCAGAGGTTCTCACCAACATTTTTCAAAACAAAATCCCCCAAACAACATAACCCCCACAAATTTTAACATTTTTAAACCTGTCTTTCAAGCGCCAAAATGCCCCTCAATTACCCGGGCTACCCGTCTCATAAGCATCGCAAACGGTTTTTGTGTCGCCAAGCATCTTTGTTTTGCCGTGGTCCAGCCACAAAACCCTGCTACACAACCTACGAATTTGCTCCAGACTGTGCGAAACAATCAGCACCGTAGTTCCACCCTGCATAAGAGCGTTAATTCGTTGTTCGCATTTTTGCTGAAAAAGCATGTCTCCAACCGACAAAATCTCGTCCACAATCAAAATGTCCGACCGAACCATAGTAGCTACCGAGAACCCAATCCTCGCCACCATGCCAGAAGAATAATTTTTCATAGGCACGTCCAAAAAGTCCCTAAGCTCCGAAAATTCCACAATCTCATCAAATTTATCACTTATAGTTTTTTTAGAAAATCCCAAAACAGAGCCATTTAAAAAGATATTTTCGCGCGCAGTAAGATCCAAATCGAACCCCGCACCAAGCTCAATAAGTGGCGCAATAGTGCCATAAACCTTTATGTTGCCAGAAGTCGGCTTTAAAATTCCCGCAATAGCCTTTAAAAGCGTACTTTTGCCCGAGCCGTTATAGCCGATTATCCCAAAAACTTCGCCCTTTTTTACGTCTACACTGACTTTATCGAGCGCCACAAAATCCTCATACATCAGCTGCCGCTTAGCCAATTTTATGACGTATTCCTTCAAACTATCGATTTTTTCTTTGTTCATGTTAAAATGCATTTCGACGTCTTTAACTTCGATTATATTCACGTTTTTATCTTCCAAAATCTCACCAAATCCTCACATTCGTAGCCTTAAACCGCAAAAATTAAAAATCAAAATCATATGTAAAGAATAAATTTGTCCTGTTTCACCTTAAAAAATAACAGCCCTACAATCAGCGTCCCAAGGGCGATTGCCGCACAGATTAAGTTTTCTTCAAATCCCGGCACAGTGTTATACATCAGCACGTCTCTAAAATACTGCACATAATGAAACATCGGGTTCAGGCTCATTATGGTCTTTATTTTGTCGCTCAAAATCTCTTGCGGGTACACTATTGGCGTAAAATATGTCCACGCCGTGAGCAGCACTGAATATAGGTGAATTATGTCTCGAAAAAACACGCTAAGTGCCGATAAAATCATGCTAATGCCGATGGCAAAGACCAAAGTATAAAACACCGGAACCGGAAACAGCAAAATAGTCCAATAAACCGGATACCCCAAAATCACGTACATAATGGCAACCGCGATCATCGAAAAAAGAAAATTTATAAAGCCAAACAGACATTTTTCGAGCGGAAAAATATACTTAGGTATGTAAACTTTTTTAATAAGGCTGCTAGCCCCCAAAATAGACATCATGGCGCTGTTGGTGGTCTCCGAAAGCATGTTAAACAAAGTCGAGCCCGTCAAATAATAAATCGGAAAATTTGCAACGCTAAACTTGAATATATTTGAAAAAACAGCCGAAATAACAATCATCATCAGCAAAGGGTTCAAAACGCTCCATAATATTCCCAAAATCGACCGCCGATACTTTAATTTGATATCTTTCATAATCAAATTTTTAAGCAGATATTTATATTTTTTAAAGGTTTCTACATGTGCTAGCAAAAGAGCCTCTCCTCACCACTAATTCTAGATTTTGTAATAATTATATCACAACTTTCATAAACTTAAAAGACCAAAAATCGAAGATAAATCTCTTTACATTTTTCTAAGAAAGAATTAGCATAAACTACGATAAAACCTTTAAGGATGGTAAAAGTAATGGTAAAAATAAAACGGTTGTTATCGCTGTTGTCGTTGTGGTTGTGGTGGTTGTTATCGCTGCTGTAGCTGTTGCTGTTTTCTTCAT
>CAQKRU010000012.1:0-3323 GCA_948823415.1 uncultured Eubacteriales bacterium | reverse complement strand
AAAGTAATGGTAAAAATAAAGAACAAACCCATGCTTATTTCGATTCTCTTTTTAGTTGCGGCGCTGATTTTGTCTACATATGTAAAATCAAAATCCCGCGAGAACAACGCCGACGCTGCGATTAACACGGAGCTTTCTGCTCAAACTGTCTCTGCCAACTTAAAAAACCACAACAACAGCGAGACAGAGATGGTCGCACTCTGGGTGCCGTTTATGTCGCTAAACATGAAGGGAACGGATTGTAGCGAGGCCGCATTTAAGGCTAAATTCGACGAAATAATTAAAACGGCCTTAAGTCACGGAATAAACGCGCTGATTGTCCATGTGCGTCCGTTTGCCGATGCGCTTTACCCCTCAAAAATTTATCCGCATTCCCACTTGTTAACCGGCGAACAAGGCAAAGACCCAGGCTTTGACGCGCTTAAGTACTTGATAGAAGCTACCCATCAAGCCGGGCTGCAGTTTCACGCCTGGATAAACCCCTTGCGGATCCAAGTTAACAGCAATCCGCCTTCTTTATGTGAGTCAAGCCTTTATTATACCTTAAAAAATGACGAAAGCAATCCTGCAGATATCGTCATGGAGAGCGGCAATGACAAATTTTTAAACCCTGGTTACGAAAAGGTCCGCAAGCTCATTATAGATGGCGTAAAAGAGATTTTAACAAATTATCCCGAAGTCGATGGCGTCCAGTTTGACGATTATTTCTACCCCGAAAACGATTTTGAATGTGATAAGGTCTGCTATCAGAATTACTGCGGCATTCCGAGCAATACTCAGCCGCTTTCTCAGCAAGAATGGCGCTTTGCAAATGTCAACTCGCTTATTGCCGGCGTATATAGTGCGATTAAGAGCATCAATCCAGATGTCGTGTTTGGCATTTCCCCTTCTGGCAACCTGGCTCACAACGCAAAAATCGGCGCAGACATCGCAACCTGGTGCAAAATGCCCGGCTACATCGACTACATCTGCCCGCAAATATATTTTAGCCTCGACCATCCCACGCTTCCCTTTGAAACGGCCATAAAGCACTTTAAGGACCTGCCAAAGCACGATAAGCTGAAGACTTATTTTGGTCTGGCGCTATACAAGGCCGGCAGCGAAACTGCAGACTCGGGCACCTGGCAAAGTCACGATGATATCTTGCAGCGAGAATATAACCTTTGCAAAAACCTTGGATGCGACGGCGTTATGCTGTATTCTGCTGAATCCTTTAAAGACGAAAACGCCGCCAGAGAGATATCCAACCTAATTCCCTGTTTTAAAAGGCTGGGCTAGTTCTCAATAAGCTCGCCAACACAATAGTCTGATTCGGACTTTATGAGTTTTGTTAAAACTATTTTCGAGTGCAAATCTAAACCCGGCGCAACCGTGGCCGCCTTAGCCACCACCGGCGTGTAATTTCTTGTGTGCCCGTGCCAAAAGCCCTTGCTATCGCGTGTTTCGTATAGCACGGTCTCTGTTTTTTCTATTTGAGAATTAAAAAATTCGCGGCGCGCGCTGTTTGTTGCCGCTATCATGGCTTTGCTTCTGCTTTTCTTGACGGCCGGATCAACTTGGTTTGCAAACTCAGCCGCTCTGGTGCCCGCCCTTTTGGAATACGCAAAAACATGGACTTTGGCGAACCCAACCTTCTTCACAAAGCTTAGCGATTCCTCAAACTCCTCATCGGTTTCTCCGGCAAATCCGACCATTACATCTGTGGTTATTGCTGCGTTTTCGAAGTTTTCCCTAAGCCTTTTTACCACCAAATAGTAGTCCTCTGCGGTATAGGTCCGGTTCATCCGCTTTAAAGTCGCATCACACCCGCTTTGGAGCGACAAATGAAATTGCGGGCACAGCTTTTTTTGCGCAGATAACCTCAAAATTGCGGCTTCGTCCATTTGATCTGGCTCCAGCGACCCTAGCCGGACTCTTTCTATTCCGTCAACGCTGCAAGCCATTTCAACCGCGTCGCACAGCGTTAGACCGATATCTTTGCCATAGGCAGAGAGATTTATCCCCACCAGCACGACCTCTTTGTAGCCCTTTTGGGCGAGATTTTTCACCTCAGCAAAGATCTCATCTATCGGCTTAGACCTCACCCGCCCCCTGGCGTAAGGAATTATGCAGTATGAGCAAAAATTATTGCAGCCGTCCTCAATTTTTAAAAAGGCTCTCGTTCTCTCGCTAAAATCGCTTATTATGGCGCTTTCAAACTTCGGATTTCTCACATCAAAAGCTTTTACCGCCACTATTTTATTTTTCGTTTTTAGAAATTCTCGCACGTGCGCAAAAATATCGTACTTGCACACGTTGCCCAAGACTATGTCTGCGTCTTTAACAGTTTCTATAAAACCTGACCGTGCCGAAAATGCTTGCGGCATGCACCCTGTGAGGACTACTACTGCGCCCGAGTTTTCTTTTCTTATTTTATGTAAAGCTTTCTTCACCTTCCTGTCGCTCTCCTCCGTCACCGTGCAAGAGTTCACGACCACAACGTCGGCATCTCTTACCGACGCAGCCTTCGTCCACCCCACCCGCGCAAACTTCTCCCAAATCGCCTGAGACTCATATTGATTCACCTTGCACCCAAAAGTTACTATAAAAATTTTCATGCGTTTCTCCTTTTTTTATCGCTTTTTAAGAAATTTGAATTTTTTTGTGATTTCCCTTGACCTATTCGACTTATGCTGCTACCATATGACTGTAACAATTCGTTGTTCGATTTTTGGGAGGGATAAGATGTATAAAAAGGATATTTTATTATCTGACATTGAGGCCGTTAAAAAGTTCGTTTCTTTGGCAAATCAGTACGAGTTCCCAGTTACACTGCTGTCTGACAAATACATAATAAACGGAAAATCTATCATGGGAATCTTTGGGCTGGACTTATCGCGGCCGTTGCAAATTGAAGTGGAAGATAATTGTCCACCAGAGTTTAAAGAAAGGTTAAAAGAATTTTCTATAGCCGCTGAAGCTGTGTAGTTTTTCTTTAAATATTATACATAATCATAAAATACTAATAAAATAATAAATCAACTAGTTTTAAAGTAAGTCCTCTTTCTAAGCTGCAGTTTAGATGGGGGTTCTTTTTTTCTTTCTTGCCGATTTATTATAGTATATTTAGCGTGGTTTATCAAAACCAGAACCTAGACTGCCTGCGCTTGAAAAAGCTTAATAAATGTGTTATATTTGATGTTAACGAGTATACGTGTAGCTTTATCAAATTTAAGGTTAAAATTTTCTTGCCAAAGCTTGAGTTCATATGGTTTTTCTGTGATTTGGAATTTTATTTTATGAGGTGATTTTTTGCAAACGCAACTTAAAAATATTAAGGTCGA
>CAQKRU010000011.1:218-24246 GCA_948823415.1 uncultured Eubacteriales bacterium | reverse complement strand
AGAAAAATTCGTGACGGCGCGAAAAAAGTGCGAAGTTTTAATTATAAAACCGCGAAAAATACAGATAATAAGCTTGGACATGAGATTTTTTTGCAGCTTTTTAATTGTGACGTCTACGGCAAAATAGCTAAGGTCTCGGATAAATTCATCATTTTGCCAGAAGGCCTACCGGACCTTTCGGGGTTAGGTGTTCTGCGGGCGGGCGTGCTTTTAGCCACGAGCAAAGGCTCCGTCTGGGAACCAGCACACGCGGCTTTTATTGCGGCCTCCAGAGAGGAGCTCAAGTTTAGCGTTGACCTTAGTTCCGACTCAAGCGAGATTTTGGAGTATTTAAGGGGGCATGAGATCTCGATTGACGATAAGCTTAACGGGTATGTTGGGGTTTGTGTGGACGGCATTGTAGTGGGATTTGGCAAGGCTGTTAACGGTCGGCTAAAAAACAAGTACCCTAAGGGGTTGCGTATCCTTAGCTGAATTGCCGTAAAACCGAGGAATTTGCATAAAACGAGCGCGGGTGCTATAATTTCGATGTAAAATATTGTAGAGGTGAGGAAGATGCCGGCAGCGATTACGCATTATTTGCAGGTGGAGCGAGTTTTGATGGGGCTTGCAAAGTTGCATCCGGAGTTTGAATATAACAAAAATGCCGTTTTGTGGGGCGCGCAGGGGCCAGATTTTATTTTGTCGCACAGGGCGCTGCCGGGCCAGTCGGGGCGGAGCATAAAAAAATATGGGGCATATTTGCAGGAGGAAAAGATTAATAATTTAAGGGATGAGGTTTTTGCGGCCATCCCGGAGGAGAATTTTACGCGGCTTGAAAAGTCCTATTTGATCGGATTTTTTTGCCACAGCATTTTAGATAGGCTGGCGCTCCCGTTTATTAACTATAGCTCGCAGAGCCTTGCCGATTTGAACCCGGATTGCGATTTGCAGATTTGCCGAAATAACGTAAAATCCACGCTGGACGTGATAATCTTGAGGTACGAAAAGCAGCAGTTGCCGAGCAGGATTCGGTTGAAGCGCTTGTTGCCAAAGGACGAAAAAGTGAAAAAGTTTATGGTGGAGCTGTTTTATAATTTGTTGACGGAAAATTACGATGCGGACGTGACAAAAGATGATATTCTTGAGGCTATGTGCGATTTTAGAAAATTTTTTGGGCTCATGACCGACAGAACGGGGATAAAAAAGGAATTCGTTAAAAAGATAGAGAAGTGGCGGGGCAAAGATGCCTATATGTCGAGTTATATGAGGGATTTGACCGAGGACGACAGCTATGATTACTCGAATTTGTCGCACAGCATTTGGAATTGGCCTATGGATGGCGGCGAGGAGCGAACGGACAGCTTTTTTGACATTTACGAGCAGTCTATTGTGGACTCTGTTGCGTTTGCGGACAAATTTATTCTGCGCGGCTAAATCGAATTTTGTGGGTAACTAGGGGAGCGCCGCGGTTGAAAAAAAGGTAGTTTTTTGGTATAATGGCCCTTGGAATTTTAAATACAAAAATAAAAATGAGGTATGATTTTGATTTTGCGCAAGTGGGAGGACATCCCATCGGCATTGAAAAATGAACGTACGCGGCATTATTATGAGATTTTGAGCAGGAAGAAATTTGATCTTTTTTTGAAACGAGTGTTCGACTTTATTGTAGCGGTGCTTTTGATGGTTCTGTTGGCGCCGGTCTTTGTGATCGTGGCCATTCTTGTAAAGCTGACGTCCGCTGGGCCGATTTTATACAAGCAGGAGCGGGTTACTACATACGGCCGGGTTTTTAGAATATACAAATTTAGGACAATGGTCGAAAACGCCGACAAAATGGGATCTTTAGTTACACTTGACAATGACACTCGGGTTACTAAGTTGGGGCGATTTTTACGTAGGTTTCGGCTGGATGAGATTCCGCAGCTGTTTAACATAATTTTGGGGCAAATGAGCTTTGTGGGCACGCGGCCCGAGGTAAAAAAATACGTGGAGGCTTATTCGGACGATATGCTTGCAACTTTGCTTATGCCGGCGGGCGTGACGTCTTTGGCGAGCATCAGTTTTCGCGATGAGGATAAGCACTTGGACAGCCGCGAAAGCGTGGAGGCTACTTACATAAACGAAATTTTGCCGGAGAAAATGAAGCATAACCTCGAGTATATCGAGAAATTTAACATTTTTTACGACTTAACTTTGATGATAAAGACGGTTTTGGCTGTGATTAATTGACTTGGGTTTTTAAAGAGTTTTGGCCGAGATGCGGTTTAATTTGTAAAGAGGAAATGATGCGTGGTTATGAGGATTATAAGGTTTTCTCCGCCGGACATTGGCGACTTGGAGATAGATGCGGTTAGTGAGGTTTTGCGGTCGGGCTGGATAACTACGGGCCCCAGGGTGAAGGCGTTTGAGGCCAAGATTGCGGAATATTGCCATACCCCGAAGGCGGTTTGCTTGAACTCTGCTACTGCCTGCATGGAGCTGATTCTCCGCGTTTTGGGCATTGGGCCGGGCGACGAAGTTATCACCAGCGCGTACACTTACACCGCGTCGGCGAGCGTTATTTGTCACGTGGGCGCAACGCCTGTTTTGGTCGACACAGCGAAGGATTCCTTCGAGATGGATTATGACCGTTTGAGCAAAGCGATTACGCCGAGGACAAAGGCGATAATTGCGGTGGACTTGGCTGGCAGAATGTGCGACTATGACAGGATTTTTGAAATTGTTGAAAGCAAGAAGGACTTATTTGAGCCTAAAAATGCGATTCAGACAGCGTTTAACAGGGTAATCGTCATTGCGGACGCGGCGCATGCGTTTGGGGCTTTGCGCAAGGGCAAGGTCTGTGGCTCTGTTGCGGACTTTACGAGCTTTTCTTTTCATGCGGTTAAAAATTTGACCACGGCAGAGGGCGGCGCGCTGACTTGGCGCACTCACACTGGGTTGGACGATGAATCTTTATATCGGCAGTTTATGTTGTGGTCGCTGCACGGGCAGTCTAAGGATGCCTTGGCCAAGATGACGCCGGGCAGCTGGGAGTATGACATTGTTTATCCTGGTTACAAGTGCAACATGACGGACTTGATGGCCGCTATAGGGTTGGCTCAGCTTAAGCGGTATAATTCTCTTTTAGAAAAAAGAAAGCGCATAATAAATGCATATGATGAAGCCTTTAAAAGCTTGCCAGTGTCGGCGTTGAGGCATTTTGATGAGGAGAATAATTCTAGTGGGCATTTATATTTGACACGGCTAGATGGTAAGGACGAAAAGGCCAGAAATCGTCTGATTGAATTGATGGCGCAGAGGGGAGTCGCCACGAACGTGCACTATAAGCCGTTGCCGATGTTTACTGCCTACAAAAATTTAGGGTTTGACATCAAGGACTTTAAGAATGCTTATGACACCTACAAAAACGAGGTCACGCTGCCGCTGCACACGCTGCTTGATGATGAGGACGTCGATTATGTGGTGAACTCGTTTAGGGAGTGTTTGCAAGAAATTTAGGCGGGGGCCGAGAGGGAGCCGAAAAACTGGATGTATAAGGGGTTGGATGTTGATTGTGCAAGTCGATAATGGAAGTTTGCTCAAGGAATCTCTATAACGAGGCCGTGTTTAGAATCGCTTATTTTGTCAGCCTGTTTTTTAGCGGCGTCGTCTTTTTGGACATCTTGTCGGTGCCCCTCTGTGCTGCGGCGCTCATTTGGTCAGTTTTAATTTTTATACATAGGCTAAAAATCGGAACTTTGAATGTAAAATATTCAAAAATTATCGTGTTGTTCCTCTTGTTTTCGGTAATCACAGCATTGATAAACGTAACCGTTGGCTTCCCAATCAACTTTTTGGCCGGGCTGGTCATTATATACCATGCGGCGGTTTGCTTCTTCTTATTTTACGGAATGCACGGCGACACGGCCAATTTTGAGGCCATAAAAAGAGAAATAATTTTAATATGCAAAATTTTGGTCGTGATATCGACCACGCTGGTGCTTTTGAGCTTTGTGCTGCTGATGTTTAAAGACTCATTCACGTTTAGCTTGCCGATGTTTCCGATGATCGAGAGGTATGGGCGATATGAGCGCGTTGTGGGAATCATAAAAAGCGCGGAGTCTGTTCGGTTCACCGGAGTTTTTATCAACCCGAACATATTGGCGTTCTGCTCGGCTGTTTCTATCATTTTTTGCCACATTCTTTATCGGACAAACCAAATTTTTAATTTAGAAAAAAAATGGTCAAAAGTTTTGCTGGTAACGGTGATTGTCTCGGCGCACTTTTTGGCGTTGATTTTGAGCGACTCGATCGCATCGTTCTTGCTTTTGGTAATTTACGCGGTGCTGTGGATGTTTTATAAGATGATTTTGGAGAATAAAATTTCGTCAATAAAGATAGTCGCAAAGCATAGCGCGCTTTTTTTGCTGGGATGTTTGGTGCTGGTTTTTGGACTTTTTGGCTTTAGGGCGTGCTTTCAGAACAGCGCTTCGGATATAATCGACAACGTGTGCTCGATTATTACGAACTACGCCTCAAACCCCGACATTAACAACGATATTGTCCATTTTGGCAGGCCCAATTATGATCTGCGCGAAGGTAGTGGCCGGAGTCGGCTTTTGGCGCAAGGTTTCTATATATTTTTTAGGCATCCGCTGTTTGGCATTGGCAGCACGAACGTTGTTGAATACGGTAACGTTTATTTTGAAGAGGGAATCGCGTTTTCTAACTTCCACAATGGATATTTTTCAATCCTGGTGTGCAACGGCGCTGTCGGATTTATAACGTTTGCGGTGTTTTTGACCATGGTGATGCTTAACCTGCTTATATTCTTTTTTAGAAAATGCGCGCGGCTAAAAGACACAGTGTTTGTCAACCTGCTAATATGCCTGCTGGCGTACCTGGTTTTTGCGCTGTTTGAAAAGGCGTTGCTGTCGGAAATCAACTTTATGAGCATCTTCTTTTGGCTGGTTTTGGGCTACGCAATGGCATTCTTTGCAAAGCACAACGACGAAAAGGAATAGGCAATTAAGAAAGCAAAAAAAGAAATCCTTGTTAGAATCGAAGCCCTAACAGAGGATTTTTGATGTTTTTTAAAAGTCTAGTTTAGAAATTAATCCGCATGCTAAACACGTTAAACGGCAACGGAGTGCGCATAAAAGTAAACGTGAGTAAAGCAAAAATAGAAAACACCGACGCAATGGCCAGCCAAATCAAGATGGAACGCGAGTATGCCTTTAAATTTTTGTTCGTGTGCTTTTTTAAAGACCAAAAAAAGATGAAAAACAAGTTCACAACGGGGACCATAAACAAAAGCTGAAGAAAAAAGAATTGGGCGGTAGTTAGGGGTTTGTTGTATTTATCTTCGCCCGTAGCATCGGGGTGACCGTTGTCATAAAAATTGCTACTTGGCTGTGCAGCTTCTTTTGTAGGACTTTCTTTTTCTGGAATGCTCAGAGCAAAGCCACAATTAGGACATATTTTCGTTTCGGGAGGCAGATCCTTCCCGCAGTTTGTGCAAAACAAGTTCATATTCCTCCTTTTTGCCTTCTTTTTTATAATTATAGCCTCATGCTTAAAATTTTTCAACAGAAAAAAATATAAAAAATTGTCTTAAAAAGTAGTTTTCAATGCGAGATTTTGTGGTATAATATCAACAATAAATGTGAAAAGGGTGAATGTTTTGAAAAGATCGAGTACGTATAATCTAGTCATGGCGAGCGTTATGGCCGCATTTGTTCTTCTTACAACTTTTTTGGGGATAACCATTCCAGTCGGCGGCACGAATATGACATTTCACCTTGGCAACATAACTTGCTTGCTGGCGGGAATTTTGCTAGGCCCTATTTACGGTGGCTTTGCATCGGCGATCGGATCGGCTATTTTCGATATTTTGAACCCAATATACATCTCTTCGCTGCCCTTCACGTTTGCGTTTAAGTTCCTCATGGCGTTCATCTGCGGCACTATCGCGTACAGCAACAACAAAAACGGTGAGGACCGCATTTATAATATCGTCGGTGCGATCAGCGGTAGCCTTGTTTATATGATCTTCCGAGCGATTAAAGCGCTGGTGATAAACTTATATTTTTTGAACATGGAGCCCCTGACCGCGCTACTGCTGATGATGAGCGGGTTAGTTGTATCGCTGCTAAAAACGGCGTTTACGGTGGGCGCCGTGGCGGTGTTGTTCCCAATTATGAGAGGAAAATTAAACGGCCGAAACTTGCAATAAAATATTTTTATTTAAGCAAAAGGCAGGGAGAGACTTAAATGGCACTAGATTATAAATATGACACGCAGCTGCTGATAGAAGGCAACGGCCTTGATGAAGACAATATCCGCGCGCATTTTACGAGCAATTTTGATGGCGACTGTCTTTTGGTGGTGAGGGACGAAAATTTGATAAAGGTGCATTATCACACCAACGAGCCCTGGCAAGTGTTGAAGTATTGCGCATCTTGGGGAGAAGTTTTTGATATAGTTATCGAAAACATGGCAAAGCAAGCGCAGACAATGTGAGCAAAATAAGCCACACCCTTAAGCGAGAGCGCGCTTAAAGGCGTGTTTTTTGTTTTATTTATAAATTTAGTTTTTATTAAAAATTTTTCGGTTGAATGTGTCCAAAATAACGGCAATTGAACCGTCGCCACAAACGTTGCAAGCCGTACCAAAGCCATCTTGCGCAACATGCAATGCGATGATTAGCGAAAGCATTGCGCCATCGAAGCCCAAAATAGATTGCAATATGCCAGAGGCCGCCAAGATAGCTCCACAAGGAACCCCGGGCGCTGCGACCATCATAATGCCTAAGATCATCATAAATGGCAGCATAACTGAAAATTCGATGGGTTTGCCGCTAACGAGCATTACAGCAACCGAGCAGGCCGTGATAGAAATCACGCTGCCGGAGAGATGTATGGTAGAGCAAAGCGGCAACACGAAGTCTGCAATGCTCGAAGAGACGCCGTTCTTTTTAGAGCAGTCGATGGTTATGGGGATGACGGCGACAGAAGACTGCGTGGCAATGGCAGATAAATAGGCCGGAATCATGTTTTTGAGGAATTTAACCGGGTTTTTGCGAGCGATAATCCCGGCGATAAAATATTGTAAAAACAAAGTGACAGCATGCAGCGCGATTATTGCGACGAAGACCTTGGAGAAGACCAAAAGAATCTTAAAAACTTGGCCCGAGGCCGTCATTTTAGCGAAAATTCCGAGTGCATACAATGGCAACACCGGCACAATCAGCTTTTGCACCATTATATTTATGATTTCGTGGAATTCGTCGAACACACCTTTTATGTACGTTGATTTTATTGAGGAGATGCCTATTCCGAGGATGAAGGCCAGGATGAGCGCCGGGACAACGTCCATGATTGGCGAGATATTGATTTGCGACAGCTGAGAAAAAACGGACCCGGTGGGCGTTGAGATGGATTCAAAAATATTATTTGGGATGTCGGTTAAGAACCGGGGAAACAACCGAGTTGCCGTAAAGTAGGACAAGAACGCCGCGCAGACCATAAATATGTACGAGATGCACGTCGTGATGCCGAGCATTTTGCCAGAGGACTCCAAAGAGCTGATCCCCTTAGTGACAAATGCGATGATTATAAGCGGAATCGAAAAGTTGAGCAGTTTGCTTATGACTATATTTATCGCGATGAAAAATTCGGTAATTTCGTATGGCAAAAAAGTTCCGATTAAGACGCCCAGCAAGATCGCCATCACGATTTTTATGAGCAATTTATATTTCTTTAAAAGCAATTTCATTTTGATAATTCCTCCAATCTTCAAAAATTACGAGTCGTATTTTAGCCAAAAATGCGGATGCACAGCCAAAACTCAATTAAATCATTTTAAATACATATGAAGGGAATATACCACATTTTCCACAAAAAGTCAAACTTAAGCTTGTAATATTTCTTTAAAAATTATTTATTGACATAATAGTTTTTTTGTGGTATACTTAATACATAAATTTGAGGAGGAATTTTATGAAAAAAGCACTGGTTATTTTACTGGTTTTAACGTTAAGTGCTAATCAGATTGGGCAAAGTTGTAGAGGAGAAAATGTTAACCCAGTAATTACAGTTCAAAAAGATCAAGGAGAAACTGGAGAAAAAGAAACTAGTCAACAAAAACTAAATGAAAAAGTTTTAGCCAGGCTTATTGAGCTTGAAACAAAAATTGATAAAAAAGAAGACAAAAAGAAAGAAGAAACTCCAGAAAATATTTTTGTTAAAGTTTTTAGTGGAATAAAAAAAGGTGTCTTTTTTGTAATTAAGAAGTTTTTTTGGCTGTTGGCTGGTGTAGGTACATGCACTGGTTTTACTTATTTCTTTTTAGTAAGGCATATGGAAAAGGCGATTGATAAGGTGGACAAAGCTACGTTTGAAGAAGCGAGAAAGTGCCTTGAATCGGCTAGGGACCTTTTTATATTCTTATACCAGCACAAAGAATTAGCCAATGGAATTTTAAATAATCTGTTTGAAAATATATCGGGTAATTATGGCGACCATAAGCTTACTCCGGAAGAGAAAAAAAGGATTAAAGATTTTGGAAAAGAATTTATAAAAAGATTTCACCCCGATAACATAAGTCGTTTAAAAAATTTAACTAAAGAAGATTTAGAAGAATTAACAAAAAAGGTGAACGATGTACTTGACATGATCGGTAAATAATTTATAGTTAAATAAAATGGGTAGGCTTTAATTGGCCTACCATTTTTGCTGTTTTAATGCTGGTTAACTTTTATGCATGCTTGAAAAAGTTTGTTCAAAATGATAAAATTAACTGGATTTTAAACGATGAAGTGGGTGCGCGTTTTGAAACTGAAAAACTGGAGCCTGTCGGCCCTTAACAAAGCCAACGCTGAGCAGATAGCCTGCGAAAATGACATACCTTATTTTTTAGCGATGATGCTAGATGTGCGGCACGTTGTGGACCAAAAGGAAATCGCAGAGCTGCTTTTGGACGAGGCTGAGTTTTCGGACCCATTTGAGTTTATGGACATGGACAAAGCTGTTGCGCGGGTCAAGACCGCGATTGATAGTTATGAGAAGATTTGCGTTTATGGGGATTACGACGCGGATGGCGTTACTTCGACGGCTTTGATGTATTTGTACCTGGAGAATTGCGGCGCGAACGTGACTTATTATATTCCGGATAGAAACGGCGAGGGTTATGGCTTGAACGTCGCTGCGATTGATAAGCTGCGTGACGAGGGCGTTTCGCTGATTATCACGGTTGACAACGGGATTTCGGCTTTTAACGAGGTTGCGCACGCGAAGTCTTTGGGGATTGACACGGTTATCACGGACCACCACCAGCCGCCAGAAATTTTGCCAGATGCGGTCGCTGTGGTTGACCCGCACAGAATCGACTGCAAAAGTGCGTTTAAAGATTTGGCGGGAGTCGGCGTGGTTTTTAAGCTGATTTGCGCCTTGGAGGGCCCGGCGGCGGACGTTGAATTCGTTTTGGAGAATTACTCGGACTTGATTTTGATTGGTACTGTTGGCGACGTTGTCCCGCTGACTGGGGAGAATCGAGCGCTGGTGAAGAAAGGGCTGCGGTACATTAAAAACACGAATAATTTTGGCGTGCAAGAGATTTTGAACATGGCAAAGCTTGCCGATAAGCCCGTCAGTTCTGCGAGTGTGGCTTTTAGTGTGGTGCCAAGGATTAATGCGGCGGGGCGGTTGAGCTCTGCTGGCAAGTTGGTGGAGCTGTTGACGACTGAAGACCTAGCAAAAGCTAAAGAGATCGCCATTTTAGTGGAAAACGATAATATTAAGCGCAAAGAGATTGAAAATGAGATTCTGTTGCAGGCAGAGGCGCTCTTGAAATGCGAGCCAGAGCGGGTTTATCAACGGGTGCTGATTGTTGAAGGAGAGGGCTGGCATCCGGGCGTTATTGGGATTGTTGCGGCGAGGCTGCTAGAAAGATACGGCAAACCGACTGTTGTGATCTCTTTGATGGGCGATGTTGCTAGAGGCTCGTGCCGAAGCGTGGAGGGATTCTCTTTATATGAGGCGATTAAAAGCTGCAGCGAGTATTTGATTAGATTTGGCGGGCATCCGCTGGCTGCTGGATTTGAGCTGAAGTCTTTGGACTTGGCGCGGTTTAAGGGCGATATTAACAATTTTGCCAAGAATTTTGGCGAGATGCCGTGCTTAAATTTGAACATAGACTGCAAGCTGAATCCAGAGGCCATCAGCTTGGATTTGGTTGATCAGCTAGCGCCCATGGCGCCCTTTGGTAAGGATAACCCCGAATTTACCTTTGGGCTTTACAGTATGAAAATTTGCGATATTAAGTTTGTGGGCGCGGAGAAAAATCATCTGCGTCTGACGGTGAGTCGCGGAAGTCAGCAGATTTCCGCCGTTAAATTTTTTATAACTCAGCAGGAATTCTGCTACGAGCTGGGCGATGAAATTGATATCGCGGTTAAGTTGTCAAAGTCGCAGTACAAAGGGCAGGACAGCTTGACTTTGATCATTGAGGATATCAAATTTTCGGCTGTGGATAATAAAGTTTTGCTCGATGAGCAGCGGATTTATGAGGCAGTTAAGCGGAATGAGCCGGTTGCGACGGATATTTTGCAAGTGCATGTTCCTAGTCGAGATGACTTTTCGGCTTTATACAGATTTTTGAAGGCAAAAAGCCCGATTAATGTGGATATATCGGTGCTTTGTTATAGATTGAGAAATTTTAACATCAGCTTGTGCAAGCTGCTTTTTATGCTGGATGCTATGGTGGAATGCGGGCTTATAACTGTTTGCGCGAACGCGGATGTATATTTTATTGAGGTGTGCGCGGTGAGTGGCAAGGTGGACCTTGAATCTTCGGGGGTTATGAAAATTTTGAGGAAATGAGACGGTTGAATGAAGGCTTTTTATAACGATTACGAGCAGCTGAAAGAGGATATGGCGACTTGTAACAAAAGTTTTGATTTGGAGCTGATTGACAAAGCCTACAATGCGGCGATTAAGGCGCATGAGTCGCAGAAGCGTGTGTCGGGGATTCCCTACATTCTGCACCCGACGTCGGTTGCGTGCATCTTGGTGGAGCTGGGCATGGACACGCAGTCCATTGTTGCGGCGCTTTTGCACGACGTTGTTGAGGACACCTCTTACACCATTTCGGACATAGAAAAGGCCTTTGGGCCGGAGATTGCCAATTTGGTTGACGGCGTTACGAAGCTTGAGAAGATCCCGTTTTTCTCGCAAGAAGAGCAGCAGGCCGAGAATTTTAGGAAAATGCTCATAGCTATGTCGGAGGATATCCGGGTTATAATTATAAAGCTTGCCGACAGACTGCACAATATGCGGACGATTGACTGCTTGGACCCTCAGAAAAGGCGCGACAAAGCCCGCGAAAACATGGATGTCTATGCTCCGATTGCGCACCGGTTGGGAATTCGGATGATAAAAGAGGAGCTTGAGGACTTATCGCTAAAGTACCTTGACCCGATTGCGTACAAGGAGATCGAAGATGAGCTGGAACTCGGAAAGGACGACCGGGAGCACCTTTTGGCGATTATAAAGGGGCGGATAGAGCAAAAACTGGCGCCGGTTATAAAGGATTTGCATCTTGAGGGCCGAGTGAAGAGCATTAATGGGATATATCGCAAGATGTTTATTAAGAATCACCTTATGGAGGAGATTTACGACATTTACGCGGTGCGCGTGATTGTGGACACTGTTGCGGACTGCTACAACACTCTGGGCGTTATTCACGAGGCTTTTCAGCCGATTCCTAACCGGTTTAAGGATTATATCTCTACGCCGAAGCCGAACATGTATCAGTCGCTGCACACCACGGTTATTGGCAAAGAGGGAATCCCCTTCGAAGTCCAGATACGGACGTGGGAGATGCATCATACGGCGGAATACGGCGTTGCGGCCCACTGGAAGTATAAACTTGGCCTTAAGGGGCACAAGGATCCGCTTGAGGACAGCTTGCTTTGGATCCGAAATATGCTTGAGAATCAGAGCGAAAACGGCGATGCTGGCGATATCGTTAGGATGATAAAGTCGGACTTGGTGCCGGAGGAAGTTTTTGTTCTGACGCCGAGGGGAGACGTTATAAACCTGCCGATGGGCGCCACGGTGATAGATTTTGCGTACGCGATACACACAGAAGTTGGAAATCATATGGTGGGCGCGAAGGTAGATAAACGGATAGTTCCGATTGACTATCGGGTGAAGACGGGGCAGATTGTCGAGGTTTTGACGACGAAGGAGAGAGGGCGCGGGCCGAGCAGAGACTGGCTGAAGATTGTTAAGACGAGCGAGGCAAGGAGCAAGATCCGGCAGTGGTTTAAGCGTGAGCGCCGCGAAGAGAATTTGATTCAAGGAAAAGGCGAGGTAGAAAGAGAGTTTGAACGGGTTGGAATTAGGCTAAACGAAGCGAAATTGAAGGAGTTTTTGCTGCGTGTTGCTAAGAAGCATCGGTATGAGACGGTAGAGAAATTTTGCGAAGCGGTGGGCTATGGCGGAATTTTGCTGAGCCGAATAATGCCGCAGGTCAAGGATGAATATAATAAACTGAAGCTTAAGGACAAGGCCTTGGCGGAGGAAAATTTGCTGGCCAAAAAGGCCACGACCACTGCTAGCAAAAAGCCGAAGGCAAAGGGCGTGGTTATTGACGGAATTGACAATTGTCTTGTAAAATTTTCTAAGTGCTGCAATCCTATCCCTGGCGACGAGATTATCGGATTCATTACCAGGGGGACGGGGGTTTCTTTGCACAAGCGGAACTGCTTTAATGTGCCGGGGGATATCAAAAAGTCTGCCGAGCCCGACAGATGGGTGAGTGCGCACTGGGCAAATGGCGCTAAAGAAGAGTTTAACTCGGATATAAAGATTTTGGCTATTGATAAGGCCAGTATAATCGCGGAAATTACCATGCAGATTTCTTATATGCATGTGGAGATACAGTCGTTTAAGCTTAACAAGGTTAAGGGCGGGCGGTCTCGAATTTACATGTCCATATTGGTCAAGAACATGGAGCATTTGAAGTCGGTGATGGCGAAAATTTCAAAAATAAATGGCGTAATATCAGTCGAAAGGTCATAATAAAAAGGGGACGCATTTTTATGGTAGCTGTGAAAATTTTTAAGGTGGGGCCGCTAGAGACAAATTGCTATTTGGTGACGGATGCTAGCACGAAAAAGTCTGCGATTATAGATCCGGGCGGGATTTCTGCTAAGCTGGATGAGGCAATTAATGCGGTGGGCGTTGAGAATATCGAGTATATTCTCATGACGCACGGGCACTTTGACCACATAAGAAAGGCGCCAAGGTACAAAAAGCTAACGGGGGCAACGCTGGCGATAGGCAAAAAAGAAGCGGAATTTACCAAAGACAGGCACCTTAATCTTTGCCGGATCCCGATGGAGGCGTTTGAAGCGGACGTTTTGCTAAACGACGGGGACTTTATTAAACTGGGCGATTTGAGCATACAGGTGATTGAGACGCCCGGCCACACTAGGGGAGGCGTCTGTTTTGTTGTTGGCGACTGCATTTTTACTGGCGACATGATTATGAAGGGAACGTTTGGCCGGTGCGACCTAGAGACAGGCGACTTTGAGCAAATGGGCAAGTCTTTAGAGAAAATTTTTGCGTTGCCGGGCGATTATAAAATTTACCCCGGGCACGGCGAGACGTCTACACTGGCTGCGGAGAGAGCGAACAATTCATATAACAAGAGGGTTTGAAATATATTAGAAGGCGCGGGGTGCGCGCAGATTATGAAGAAGACGAGGTGTAGTTTTTATGGCAGACTTTGAAAATGGCTTGCAAAAGGGCGGCTGGGCGCTATCTGAGATAAACGAGCGGGCCAAGAGGCATCCGGAAGAATTTGTGCTCGAGGCGGAAGAGGCGTTTGCAGCGCAGATTAGGGGAACCGTGGACAAAATTGAAGAACGGCGGCCGGAGTGCAAAATCTTGATGGTGTCGGGGCCTTCTTCTAGCGGAAAAACCACCACTGCTAATATGATCAAGGATGAGCTGATGCGCCGGGACATCTGGAGCACTGTGATATCGCTTGATGACTTTTATGTTGGGATCGCGAGGCTGCCTTTGCTAAAGGACGGCGGCAAGGACTTCGAGTCTATTGATGGGCTGGACATTGAGCAGGTAAAGAAGTCGATAAAAGGCATTGTTTATGAGGGTTTTTGCGATATGCCGATATACGATTTTTCGACCATGGCGCCGTCTTCTGAGCGCAGACAGATAAAGTTGCCAGAAAACGGTATGATAATAATAGAGGGACTGCACGCGCTAAATCCGGTGATTACCGAAGGGCTGCCGTTGGACAGCGTTTTTAAAATTTATGTAAGCGTTGAAAATGACGTGCAGCTTGGCGACGAGAAGGTTATTCAACCGACGTCGATACGGTTGACGAGACGCGTTTTGCGGGATTTTTATTTTCGCGACACCGAAGCGGTACGGACTATCCTGATGTGGAACAACGTTTGTCGGGGCGAAAACCTCTATATAAAGCCGCTTAAGGAGCAGAGCAATGTTTCGCTAAATTCGTTTCATGCGTACGAGCTCTGCGTGATGGCGACGCCTATGATCGAGCTGTGCGCGGAAGTTGCGGAGGATCTGGACGTTTATGAGGCGATAAAAAGGCTCGAGAAAAAACTTGATATGTTTGAAAGGCTCGACAAAAGCGTGGTGCCGCCAACCTCGCTGCTAAAGGAATTTTTAAAATGAGCGCGCAAATTGCGGAATTTGCTTAATTTTTGTATAATAATGGGGTACCATGGTCTGGGTTGGCCAGCGAATTTGAGGAGATTAAAATGCAAAGACGTGTAAAAAATCGGGCGATTGAAAAAATTGTGGTTACGGCGGCCATTGCGGCTGTTTATGCTGTTTTGACGGCGATTTCGAGTGCTTTTGGGTTGGCCTTTTCTGGGATTCAGTTTAGGCTCTCGGAGGCTTTGACGATTCTGCCCGTTTTTTCGCCATACGCCGTGGCTGGGCTCACTTTGGGGTGCTTCATTTCGAATTTGGCAAGCCCTTTTGGCATTTTCGACATGGTTTTTGGCACGCTGTCCACGCTCATCGCGGCTTATCTTACCAGAAAATTATCCTGCGTTACTTTTAAAAATGTTCCGATCTTAGCGCCGCTCCCGCCCGTTGTTGTGGGCGCGGGGATCGTTGGGGCCATGATAGCTTTTCTGCTGCCGGAGGGTTTTAGCGCGTACGCGTTTATATTCTCGGCATTGAGCGTGGGATTGGGCCAATTTGTAGTTTGCTACGGGTTGGGGATTCCTTTATTTTTCTTAATTAGAAAATTACAGCTTTTTAAAGATGAATAAGGCACATGCACCGAGGCTTTACACGAACGATAGGGAGGGCTTTTTGCAAGATGAGTGAACTAGAAAAGAAGGTGCCAAAGTCGCTGCGAGACATTTCTCCGGTGCGGCTGATTGTATCGAGCTTTTTCGCGATAATCGTTCTGGGAACGGCGCTTTTGTACCTACCGATCGCCTCCAGAAGCATGCAGCCGGTTAACCTCATTGACGCGCTATTTACCGCGACTTCGGCAACTTGTGTTACAGGCCTCACGCCGTTTGACACATACTCGCAGTGGTCGGTGTTTGGACAAGTCGTGATAATCCTGCTGATTCAGTTCGGCGGCCTTGGAATCGTCACATTTGCAACGGGATTTACGCTGTTTTTCCGCAAAAAGTTGGGCCTTCGGGACATGCAGATAGCGAAAGAATACACGAGCGGCAGCTTTTTGAATGTAACTCGATTGATAAAGACCATCCTTATTTGGTCGCTGGGATGCGAGGTTATTGGAGCTTTGCTTTTTGCAATCCGCTTTGTGCCGCAGTTTGGCATTGCTAAGGGGTTGTGGATATCCGTATTTACCGCGATTTCGGCTTATTGCAACGCGGGCTTTGACATAATGGGCTTTATTGCGCCGGGAACGAGCTTTATTGCATATGCTACGGACCCGCTTGTGTCGCTGACGGCCTCGATGCTAGTTATTTTGGGCGGCATCGGATTCGTGGTTATTAGCGACATTTACTCGTGTATCTCGAACAAAATAAAGAGCCCCAAGACGCACTTTAAGCTGAATTTGCATTCGTTTATTGTGCTGTTCATGTCCGTCACACTGCTGGTTTTGGGTACGGTTTTGTTCATGTTCTTCGAGTACGACAAGACTTTGGCCGGATACAACTTTTGGGAAAAGCTGAATATATCATTTTTTCAGGCCACCGTGGTGAGAACGGCGGGATTTTTCTCGGTGCCAATAGGGCAGGAGAAGACGCTGACGAAGCTTTTGACGGTGATTTTGATGTTCATCGGCGCGTCGTCGGCGTCCACGGGCGGAGGAATCAAAACAACCACGCTGGTTGTGATTTTGGCCACGTTGCGAAGCGTCATAAGGGGCTACGATGATACGGTCATTTTGAGGCACAAGGTAGAGAAATTCACTGTGTATAAGGCCTTTTCGCTCACGATGCTGGCATTTTTCTTGGTCTCGATAGTCACAGCAATCATCGCGATTGTGGAGGCCACTAAGAGCATTTCTATTTTGGACATAATTTTTGAGACAGTTTCGGCCTTCGCGACAGTTGGCTTAACAACGGGCATAACGGGCATACTCTCGAATTTGTCGAAAGCACTCATAATGCTAATGATGTTTATCGGCCGAGTGGGCGCAATTTCGTTCATCTTCTCGGTATCTCTGATGAACGACAAAAATTCTACCAAAGTGCTGCCGTCCAGCAAGGTTATTGTAGGATAGCGGTTAGCCGAGCCGCGGACATTTGGCTAATTCGGAATCTTTAAGACTTGACCGGGATAAATCGTTGTGGAATCTAAACCGTTTAATGAGACGATCTCATTGTACCGCGTGCCAGAGCCCAAAAATTTTTGCGCGATATCCCACAAATTGTCGCCAGGTTCTACGGTATAAGTCCTGTAGTTGCCGGTGGATTCACGGCTAGGGATTTTTAAAATCTGGCCGGGATAAATTGTCGTGGAATCCAGGTTATTTAGCGATACGATCTCGTTGTACCGCGTGCCAGAGCTCAAAAACCTCTGTGCGATGTCCCACAAATTGTCGCCAGGCTCGACGGTATAATCAAAACTTTCGCCAGGAGCTGGTTCAGGTGTGGGGTTTGGCTCTGGAGTGGGGCTGGGAGCGGGGATAGAGCCGTCCCATTTGTTCAGGCCGTTCTTCGCGATTATCGCGGGGTAGTCGCGGTAGGATATATCCAGGTCCACGTCCCCATTAATGCCGCTAACTCGGCCGGTTGAAGAATGTTGCCACATGCCAAAGTTCCCGCTAAATGTTGGTTTTGGGCCCCATTGTGCCAGCCAAATGTCGAATCTATCTAAATTATTCATGTCAAGGTAGTTAGAAAGCCAGTTGAGGTTTGCGTATATCATCGTGTAGTAGCCGGCCTTCTCGACGGTGTCGCAAAAGGTAAGCGCGATGTTTGCTAAGGTTTCGCGACCCACTGATAAAATCGGCTCGTATTCTAAGTCCAAAGCGACTGGATAATTGAATTTGTACGGCGCAATTGTATTTAAAAAATTTTTGGCCTCGGCCTCGGCTTCTTCTACCGATAATGCGTAACAAAAGTGATATGCGCCTCTTGCGACAGAGGTTTCTGCGATGTTGTTCATGTTGTTAGAGAATTGCGGATCAACGCCCTCCGTGCCGTATGAAGCACGAATCATTGCAAACTGGACTCCGTCGGCCTGCACTTGTGGCCAATCAATATCTCCCTGATAAAAACTCACGTCTATGCCATTGTAAGACATAAAGATCTCCTCCATTTTCAACTTCTCTTACCATAGTATGGAGGAATCACACGTTTTGTGAACATTTTAAAATATATTTAAATTTTATGAAAATGGCGTGACTTTTTATTTCCCCGGCGGTATAATCGCATTAATATTATTTTAAGGAGAATTTTATATGAAAAAGAACAACTTTTGGCGCAATTTATCAATTACAACATTGACAGTGTGTGGTCTTTCAGTAGCTGCAGGTGCTACAGGTTCGGCATCTTTACCGGAAACAAGGGCTCCTTCTTCACAGCAGCAAAATCAGCAGACCAGAACTGCAGTTATGGAACTGAATGATATTCCGCCACATGTAAGTGGACAAAATAATGTGCAAACTGCAAGAAGCACACTAAATTTTATATTAAATAATGACGGAGAAAATACTGTAACCATTATAGGTGGGAGCGTTAATGAAACTGGTATATTTATATACCTCAAACAATAGGTGATTATGCTGTTACAGCAATGGCCTCTAATGCATGTTTTGGGGGTAATCCTAGATGTATAATTGTACCTAGGCGTATTTATAGAGATATAGAAGCAAATACGAACCGTTTCCATGAGTTTCTTAACAATAATCGAGGTTTGTCGGGAAATCACGCTTATCTTTATGGTGAAAATAGTCAAGCGTGAACCAACAAAAAAAATTTGCTAGCAGGTCCTGGTTAGAATGGCTCATGAGGGCCTGCTATTAAGCTAAGAAACAGCCTCTAAATGGGGGCTGTTTCTTTTTTATTTTCAAAAAGGTATGCAAAGATTTAAACTATTAATACTTAATTTCTTTTTGAAAGCTGAGATTAAATTCATAACTTTAGTTTAAGCGTGCTGATATAGGATTTTATCAAGGCTAATATTAAAAATACAGTATCACACTAAAGTTTTATAGATACATTTCTGAACTTTTACTGCAGTTATAGAAAATATTTATAGTTTTAGACGTTGCAAAGAGAGTGTCTGCGCTTGAAAAAGCTTGATAAATGTGCTATATTTGATGTTAACGAGTATGCGCGTGGTTTTATTAAGCTTACGGTTAAAAATTTCTCGCCAAAGCTTGAGTTTATGCGGTTTTTATTGTGACTTGAGATTTTATTTTATGAGGTGATTTTTTGCAAACGCAACTTAAAAATATTAAGGTCGAGGCCGAAAGGGAGATTGCATCGGCCAAAACGCCAAAGGATATTGAAGACGTTCGAGTAAAATATTTGGGCAAAAAGGGCGCGCTCACGGCCATCTTAAAGCAGATGGGTGGCCTTTCTAGCGACGAGCGGCCTATTATTGGGCAGCTGGCTAATGAAGTCCGCGATTTTATTGGCGAAAAAATCAATGCTAGCATGAAAAAGATTAAAAAAGCTCGCCTGGATGAGCAACTCTCCTCAGAAAAAATTGACGTTACCTTACCGGGCATGCGAAAAACCTTGGGGCACAAGCACCCTCTGAGTATTGTTTTGGACGAGGTTAAGGAAATCTTCGTGGGAATGGGCTTTGACATTGTTGACGGGCCAGAGATTGAGACAGACTACTATAATTTTGAGGCTCTCAATATGCCAAAACACCACCCGGCGCGCGACACGCAGGACACTTTTTATATCGACGAGAATACGTTGCTGCGCACTCAGACTTCTTGCGTGCAGATTCGCACTATGGAGAACTCGGAGCCGCCTATTCGGATGATTTCTCCTGGCCGCGTTTACCGCTCGGACGCCGTTGATGCAACTCATTCGCCGCTCTTTCATCAAATTGAGGGCTTGGTCGTTGACCGTGGCATTACCTTTTCCGATTTGAAGGGCACGCTCGAGACTTTTTTTCAGGCGCTCTATGGCCAAGGCTGTGTTGTCCGCTTTCGGCCGCATCATTTTCCCTACACCGAGCCTTCTGCCGAAGTGGACGTGCAATGCTTTAGCTGCGGCGGGCATGGCTGTCGACTTTGCAAAAACGAAGGCTGGATTGAAATTTTGGGGTGCGGCATGGTGCACCCCGTGGTGCTTAAGAATTGCGGCATTGACCCGGAAATTTACAGCGGGTTTGCATTTGGCGTTGGCCTCGAAAGAATCGCGATGCGCCGCTATAACATCAACGATATGCGCCTGTTTTACGAGAACGATGTGCGATTTTTGAACCAATTCTAATTTTTGTCAGTTTTTGATGATTTTAACTTTAATTTTAAGGTGGTTTTTATGAATCTTTCCATGAAGTGGCTAAAAGATTTTGTCGATATAGACGTTTCGCCCAGGGAATTCGCCGAGAAGATGACGATGAGCGGCTCAAAGGTCGAGAAATACACGGTTGAGGGCGAAAAGCTGAACCGAGTCGTTGTTGGCCAGGTTTTGGCGATTAATCCACATCCCAACGCGGATAAGCTTGTTGTCTGCAAGGTGGACGTGGGTGCTGGCGAGCCCGTACAGATTGTCACTGGGGCTAAAAATCTGACTGTGAACGACGTTGTGCCGGTCGCTTTGGATGGCTCAACTCTAACGGACGGCACCAAAATTAAAAAGAGCAAGCTGCGCGGTGTTGAAAGCTGCGGAATGATGTGCTCTTTGGGCGAGCTTGGCCTTAGCGCTAGTGATTTTCCGCACGCTGTTGAGGATGGCATTTTTGTTTTGGATGAGCAAAATTATAGCTTGGGGCAGGATATCCGCGAGGCTATCGGGCTTAACGATGTCACGGTTGAGTTCGAGATTACGCCGAATCGCGCTGACTGCCTCTCTGTTATCGGACTTGCCCGCGAAGTCGCCGCTACCTTCGATAAAAAGCTGACACTCCACATGCCAGAAGTGAAGACCTGCGATAATGACAGTAACCACGCCGATTTGTCCGTGGCCGTGGCGGAAAAAAGCCTGTGCCCGTTTTATAGCGCCAGGGTTGTGCACAACGTGAAAATTGCGCCTTCTCCTCGCTTCATTCGCGAGCGCTTGCGCGCCGCGGGGCTGCGCTCCATCAACAATATCGTTGACATCACGAATTACGTGATGCTTGAATATGGCCAGCCGATGCATGCTTTTGACTTGCGGCGCATTGATGGCGGCAAGATCATCGCCAGGCAAGCAAACAAGGGTGAGAAAATTGTCACTCTTGACGGGGTTGAGCGCAAATTGAGCGAAAATAATCTCGTTATTGCGGACGCCAAAAAGCCGATTGCTCTGGCCGGCGTCATGGGCGGCGAGTTTAGCTCTGTTGCTGGCGACACAACCGATATCGTGCTGGAGTCTGCCATCTTTGATCCTATCGCTGTTCGGAAGGCTTCTAAGGAACAAAATTTGCGCACGGATTCGAGCTTTCGGTTTGAAAAAGGGCTTGACAAAAACAATTGTATTCCGGCTTTAAACCGGGCTTGCGAGCTGATTGAGCTTTTGGGCGCTGGTGAAGTTTGCTCACAAGTTTTTGTTGTCGATAACACTGACAATCACGTTACGAAAGTCCCCTTCGACCCTGATTTTATCAATCGTTTTTTGAATATAAATTTGTCTCGCGACGAGATGATAGGCATTCTTTCTAAGCTTGAGTGCGAAGTTGTTGACGGCGAGGTTATTGTGCCGAGCTTTCGGCCAGACTTAAAGATAAAGAACGACATTGCGGAGGAGATTGCGAGGTTTTATGGTTACAACAAGATAGTCTCTACGCCGCTTCGCGGGAGTCACTATGGCAAATATACCGATAGACAGCGGTTTGATCGAAAAATTAACGCTACGATGAGGGCTCTAGGTGCTAGCGAAATCACAACTTACTCTTTTGTTAGTCCGCGGGAATACGATAAAATCTTGCTTCCGAATGATCATCCGCTTAGAAAGTCAGTTGTAATCTCAAATCCGCTTGGTGAGGATACTAGTTTGATGCGAACTACTGCGGTTGTTTCTATGCTGGGTGTGCTCTCTTCTAATTATAATCACAAAAATGAAGCGGCTCAGCTTTTCGAAATCGCCAGGGAGTACATTCCAAGCGATAATGCTGATTTACCGACGGAGAATCACAAGCTTATTGCGGGGTTTTATGGCTCGGGCATCGATTTTTTGCATGTTAAAGGGATTTGTGAAAATTTGCTCGATAGCTTATTTGTAAAGGACTACGATTTTGCCGCCTGTTCCGACATTGCCTACTTTCATCCTGGGCGCTGCACTAGGGTTTGTTGCAAAGACACTCTTCTGGGGTACGTTGCAGAGGTGCATCCGGCCGTGCTCGAGAATTATGAAATAGGCACCAGGGCCTACATCATCGAGCTGGACATTGACGCTCTGTTTGGCGCTGCGGACTTTGACATTGTTTATAAGCCGATTCCAAAATTTGCTGCGGTTAATCGAGACTTAGCCCTGATTTGCGACAAGCCCACTCCTGTTGGCGATGTTAAAAAGATTATAGAAAGCTCGGCGGGTAGGCTTTTAGCGGCGGTCACGATTTTTGACGTTTACGAAGGTGAGCAAATTCCTAAAGATAAAAAAAGCGTTGCGATTAACGTTTCTTTGCAGCCCGAGAGCGCTACTTTGACCGAAGAGCAAATAAATTCTGCGATTAAAAAAATTATTAAGGCCCTTGAAGCCCAGAATATCACGCTTCGTTCTTGACTTATTTATAAATTCTGCTTGAAAATTTTGAGGATTTGGTGTATAATTATTGTATTGTGCAGGTGAGGGGGCGCTTTTATGCTGGATAAGACGATGACGTTTTCTGTTGATGAAAGTAAGGGTGAATTTATTAGACACACGCTGAATGTCGTTTATGAGGCGTTGAAGCAAAAGGGATACAACCCCGTTAACCAGATTGTGGGCTATATTTTGTCGCAGGACCCGACCTACATCACTACGTATAATAATGCGCGCAGCCTCATTTGCAAGGTAGATCGAGATGACCTTTTGAAGGCCTTGGTTAAAAATTATTTGAATATTAATTAGGATTTAGATATCTTAATTGTAAAATATTTGTGGTTTGGAGGAATTAATTTGCCTAAAAAAAGTGCTGTGGAGCTTAAAACCGCTGTATATAAAAATAAGCCGTTGGTTCGTTGCGGCGATGTTCTTTATTATGGCAATATTTCTGATGAATACGTTATTAAGCTGGATATTTTGGATAGCAAAACGTTGTTTAATAGCGACGCGGCTAGCAAAGTTTCTGTGCAACTTTTGAGCACCGATCCGGATCTTAGCCCTCGAAAAAAGATTATTAAAAAATGCGAAAAAGAAGGTTTATATGAAGCTTTGGACATTGCCGACGTTTGGCTGTGCAAAGCTTTGGGGGAAGATTGATTTTAAAGCTTAAAAGCACATTTATAAAAATCACTACGATTAATTCTTTTTAACCCTAAATTAAAAGCTAATTTAGGGCTTATTTTATGCTACATTTAGTCTCTTTTTTGATGAAAATTAACGTAACAAAAGTGTTTTTAAATTTTTAATTGCTTTTTAAGCAAAAAGGGTGAATTTTTTTGAGAGAGAAAAAAGCAAAAAGTCTTATAAGGTACGCAAAGGTGACAGAAAAAGAAAAGCGAGAATTAGTCCTTTTAAAGGCTTCTAAATGCAAGTGGCGTAAATGCAGCTTTTGCGATTATCACCTTGATTCGTGTGAGGACATCGACGAAAATTTCTCTATAAACAAAAAGCAGCTAGATAAAGTTACGGGTGAATTTAAAATTTTGGACGTTGCAAATTCGGGCAGTTTTTTTGAGCTTGATCTTATGACGGTTAATTACATAAAAGAAATTTGTATTAAAGTTGGGATTACAACTTTAATATGCGAGTCTCACTGGATGTATAAAGATAAAATAAAGGGGCTCAAAGAGGATTTTAGAGCTCTTGGAGTCGATTTAAAAATTAAAATAGGAGTCGAGACATTTGACTATTTGTTTCGTGAATCGTATTTAATAAAAGGAATTTCAGAATCTGATCCTTGCGTAATATCGAGCTATTTTGACCGCGTTTGTTTATTATTTGGGCTGCCTGGGCAGACAACCGAGTCCATGCTCCTTGATTTGGAAACTGCGCTTAAATATTTTGAACATGTATATGTTAACATAATGACTCCAAACACGACTAGGGTTGCCCCCAGCCCGAGCGTCATAAAACAGTTTAAAGATAAGATATACCCGCTCTTTGCAGATAACAGAAACGTAGAAATACTTTTTAATAATACGGATTTTGGGATAGGATAAATTGAGCAAGCTGAGACTTTACTTGTTAAATCTGACATTTGCTTATACTGTCTAGTTTAATAGATAATTTAAAATTTAGGCAAAATCTTAATCTTAAAGC
>CAQKRU010000011.1:0-208 GCA_948823415.1 uncultured Eubacteriales bacterium | reverse complement strand
ATTATCGCGAATATTTGGCCAGTAATACACATTTGAAATTTGAGAGCAATTAAAAAATAATAGATAAATACAAATATGCTATAATAAATCGAAATCGGCAAAAAAAGAAAACCCCTCTAAACTGCAGCTTAGAAAGGGCTTCTTTTAAAATTAGTTGATTTATTATTTTGTTGATATTTTTGATTATGTATAATATCTTAAAGAAAAA
>CAQKRU010000010.1:9247-27388 GCA_948823415.1 uncultured Eubacteriales bacterium | reverse complement strand
ATAATGATTTTGCCATTGTCTGTTACCTCCACATTCTTTTTTATTTTGAATGTCCGCAAAATCCGTCCTACATCACAAGGCCGCCGTTCGGGCTTAAAACCTGACCCGTAATAAACTTCGAGCAATCCGAAGCCAAAAACAAAATCGCCTCTGCAATATCTTCACAAGTACCAACCGTTCCAAGTGGAGTCTGTTGTTTAAGCCTGTCGATAATCTTAGGGTCAATGTGCCGATTCATCCTAGTGTCAATAACACCGGGCGCCACCGTGTTCACATTTATGGAACTTGGCCCCACCTCTTTGGCAAGCGCCTTTGTAAAGCCGATAACCGCCGCTTTGGAGGCCGAATAAGCAACCTCGCAAGACGAACCAGTGATTCCCAACATTGAGGAAACATTAACAATCTTGCCGTAATGGTTCCTGATCATGCTCTTCAGCGCGACCTGGCAGCAATTGAACATGCCCTTAATGTTAACGTCAAAGATTTTGTCCCACTCCGCTTCGCTAATGTCCGTAAAAAGCTTCTGACATTCGATTCCAGCGTTGTTTACAAGAACATGCACCTCGCCAAACGCCTTCTCTATAGTCTGGAACATTTCTTCCACTTCATCCCTTTTGGCAACATTCGCGCCCACAGCCAAAGTATTAAGCCCCTGCCCGTTCAGCTCTGCCTCCAAAGCCTTTGCTGCATCTTTAGAGCTATTATAATTTATCGCCACGTTGTAGCCTTTTTTTGCAAACAGCGATGCCGTTTCGCGGCCGATACCGTGCGACGCGCCTGTAACTAAAACCGTTTTTTTCATTCTTTTTTGAGCCCCTTTATTATTTCTCCGACATACATTTTATGGTAGTCACCATTATTATAATTTTTTTCGACCGACTTGTCAATAAAGCACTTAGGGTCGAGGAACTGGCTATGTATCTTTTTGCAAACAAAGACCAAATCGGCTTCCTCAAAGTAAGGCGCAGGTTCGTCGAACGCAGGAGTAAGATTTGTCGCCTCTGTTTTGTTGATGTCCCTTCCAGACTTAGACCCGCACAACGTCAAGGCGCCTCGATATTTCTCATCATAAAAAGAAAGCGAAAAATAGTCGTTTCGCTCAGCAAACTCAAAAGTATACCGCTGCGGCCGAATAAAACATAGCGCGACCGGTTTGTTCCACAGCACGCCAAGTCCGCCCCAGCTGGCCGTCATCATATTATAATCCTGCGCGTCCCCGGCAGTAATCAGCATCCATGCGTCGCCAATCAGCGAAAACGGCTCCAGCGAAAGTCGCTTTAAATCTATCTCTTTAAACCTTGACACAGCGCCCCAAGCCCCCTAAAATACATATTTTATCAGTCTAGATGCCTCTCAATTAAGCTCTCGCACTGGCTCGCCGGAATCATTCCGCTAACCCTCTCCACAGCGTCGCCATCCTTAAACAAAATTGACGTCGGCACGCTTTGTATTGAGTATTTTTCTGCTATTTCGGAGTTCTCATCAATGTCCACCTTCAAGACAGTAACTCGATCCTCATATTTCTGCGAGATCTGCTCAACAATCGGCGCAAACATCTTGCATGGTCCGCACCAAGACGCAAAAAAGTCCACAAACACCAGCTTGTTCTCACTCAAAATTTTCTCAAACTCGTTAAAGCTCATCACAGTACTCTGCATTTAACAACACGTCCTTTCAAAATATTATGTAAACAGTCAGAATCAGCATTTTAACTTACTTTTTGTCGATAAGCACCCGTTTTAACTCGTCTATCAGATTCTTCACATCGTCAAACTCCCGATAAACCGCGGCAAATCGCACATACGCGACCTTGTCCATGTCCTTGAGTGCGTCCATTACGCTTTCGCCAATTTCTCTAGACGTCACTTCCTTTTCCATCGAGTTCTGGAACTTCGCCTCTATCTGGTCCACGCTGCTCTCTATAACGTCTATCGGCACGGGCCGCTTTTCGCAAGATTTTAATATTCCAGCCAGCACCTTGGCTCTATCGAAGCTCTCTCTGGACTTATCCTTCTTTATCACGATTATCGGCAAAGTTTCGATCATCTCATAAGTAGTAAACCGGGCCGCACATTCTAGGCATTCTCGGCGCCTGCGAATTTTTTCTCCCTCGTCTGCCGGCCGTGAGTCAACAACCTTACTCTCTTCACATCCGCAATATGGGCACTTCAATAAAAATCGCTCCCCTTGTTTTTTATAAAAACGTATTAAAAATCAGCATAGCGGTGACCCCAGGTACTCCCACCACGGCGGCAATGGCCAAAGAAAGCAAACTAAGCGGCAGCGTTACACCAGTAAATCCGCCAATAAAATTAACCAAAGCCAAGGTAGCCACGCCCTTTAGCATAGAAAGGAACATCTTTTTTAGAGGGTTTTTAGCTCGAACAATCAGCTGGATAGAAAACAACAGCAACAATATGATACCACAAATAGTTAAAGAGCGCCAGTCTAGCATTTTTGTGAATCTCCTTTTTTACGTTTTTACAAGTTTACAAGTCGGTTAGCTTATCTTCATCAATAGATCATTGTCGAGATATCGTTTTCCTTCGCCTTTTTTAAAAGGTATCTATATCTAGCATTTAGCGATTCTCTTTGATAAATACTAGCGTCAATTAAGTCCTCGTCGTCCTCCATCTCAAACCACATATCGGTACATTTTATCTGTGAGCAAATTTCTTTTAACTCCTTTAAAAATCTTCTTTTTTTCGCGTTTAATATTACAGCCTCCTGGTTATTCCTGCTTGCAAAAATATCCTTTATAGCATTCATATTTAAAACCTTCCTTTCAAATCAACCGTCTTGACTTCAAATTCTAGATTTACATTCATCATATGATATATATTGGACATTTATTCTATTGCTTATTCAAAAATAAACCATATTTATTGTAATATAATTACATTTTTAATAATACAGATCTTTTTTAAGTCCTTATCCCTACCTTTTTTGACATCGTAAATTTAATTATCCACACTGCGACACACTGCGACAAAAATAAAGCCCCCATCAAACCTGCAAAAGCAGCGACAGGGGACCTCGCAAACCTCACGTAAAAACAATCCCCTTTATCTTACTCATTCGTCTTTTAAAAGAAAAAAGGGTGAAGCTTTTATTCTCACTAAAACTAAATTTAATGCTAAATTAAATCGGCCGGTACAAAGTTAAAATCACAGAAAGAACAGCACCGCATTGAGCGCTATGACTAGCAAGAAGAATCCTACTGCTATAAACTTTGTCCAGCGCTCCAAAAAGACCTCCAAAGACCGCGATTTGTTTCTGGTATAAAAGGTCTCTTTTACCTCGCCGGCTTCTCCTGCGTTGTGCTGATGCCCTTCTTGCAAAAGAACGACGAGCACAATTGCGGCAGAAAACACTAACAAAACTATTCCAAGAGTCATTTGAACTGCGTCCATAAGTATACCTCCAAAAAATTCATTAGAAATGTAAGACTATGATATCACAACAAACAAGCAGTTGCAATATAAAAATTATAAAAAAATTTCGGTTCCTGTGTAAAATGAATATAAAATCTTTTGGGACGCCGTTTTTCCTGTACATTTCTCTATTGCGTTGGCGTATAGTTCTAATTGTTTGCCGTAGTGTTCTTTAAAAAACTCAGCAGAGTCCGCTTTGTCCGTTTTGTAGTCCACCACCACCAGGGCACCATCCTCCTCAAAAACGCAGTCTATGGCTCCTTGCAGCACGACTTTTTCTTTTGCAAATTTTTTATCGATGTCCGGCAACACATCCGAAGCGCTGATGTTCACCGTGAACTGGTACTCCCGCACAACATTGGGCGAGGCCAAGATTCTGCGGCACAAGGTGCTGTTTAAAAACTCGGTCAGCTGCACTCTGTTTAAAGATTCTCCCTGTTCCTTGGCAATAAATCCGCATTCTTGCAAATATTTTATCTCTTTTTCAAGATTTTCTCGGGCACGGTTAAAGTCCGCAAACTGCATAAATGCGTGCAGCGCCGAACCTTTCTGCGCCGGAGTTAAGCTCGCCCCCGACAAAAACGCCGGCCTTTTTGCAAAGTCAAAGTTAACCGTTTGGTCGTTGTTCTGCGAGACTAAGTCCGAAACCGCCACCTTTGGCGGGATTTTTGCCAGCTCCTCGTATTCATACACGTAGTTTAGCCGGCGCTTTATTTTGCTCAATAATTCCTCATCTATCACCGATTCTTCGGGCTCTAGGGTCGCTTTTTCTGCCATTTTGATCTCCTCATCGCCCTCCGGGGTCACAATCTCGATCTTCCATTTTGCACCATCTTTTATCACAAGTTCGCTGCTCATTCCCGCCAGCTCTCGAAGTTTTTGTCCGCTTGGGTGCCTTAACGCGCACAGCAACAGCCAGTCCGAAAAACTGTTTGCCGATCCTACCACGTATGGCGAGATTTGTGGTGCGTTCAAAATCTGCAAACTCAGTTTGGACAGCGTCGTCTCGGGGTTCTTTAGCGACGTCAGCATGATAAGCCTCTCTCTGGCCCGCGTCATTGCAACGTAGAGCACGCGAAGTTCCTCTGACATGCCCTTTTTGTCAAGGTCCAGCCTCACGGCGTCCCGCTGGAACGTGGTGTATTTCCGCAAATGCTGGCGGTCCAGCAGCTTGATGCCCACCCCAAGGTCCGGGTTTAGCAGGATGTCCCCGAAATCCTTGTTGAACTTTCTCGAGCAGTTCGCCAAAAAACAGATTGGAAACTCGAGACCCTTCGACCGATGTATGCTCATCACCTTTACAACATTTGCATTTGCCGAAATGGCGCCTGCTGCAGGCATGTCAACTTTTTGGCGCTCCAACTTTTCTATAAATCGGATAAACCCCGCCAACCCCTTGTAGCCCGAAGCCTCGTAGCTCCTCGCGTATTCTAGCAGCAGTCGCAAGTTGTTTAGCCGCAGCTGGCCGCCCTCCATGGCCTGCACCAACGCCGTATAGCCCGTCTTGTCGTATATGTGCTGGATCAGCTTGTACGACGGCCAGGTTGATGCCAAATTCCTATATCTGTTAATTTCATCCAAAAACGTCTTGCATTGCAAATTGCCGCGCTCTGCGTGCCTTTTTAGCGCAAAATATAACGGTAAAGTTTTTTCCTCCACTCGAATCTTGCTCAAATCGTCGGCCGTAAAGGCAAATATCGGACTCAAAAGTGCAGAGATTAGCGGTATATCTTGAACGGGGTTGTCTATGACCTTTAACAGCGAGAGCATGGTCGCAATCTCTGGCGCCTCAAAAAAGCTGCCGGAAGTGTCCGCCCAGGCCGGGATGCCACACAGCTTCAGCTCATCGACAAATTCCGCGGCGTGCTTGTTCGCGCTCCTCAGCAAAATGCAAAAGTCCCCATATGTCGCCGGCCGATACTCTTCCTTGTCCTTTACTTTGTACTCTTCACCGATCATTTTGGCTATCGTTTTTGCTATCTCCCGCGCCTCGCAGGCGTTCATGCCATCTTTGGGCGCTCCGGACATGTCAATTATTTTTATCTCTACGTCGGCGTCTGCCTCACCGGCCGGCATTCTCAGCGCAGATTTTTCTTCATACACCGCGCCCAATGCCAGCTTTTCCTCTTTGTTGTACTTGATTTCGCCCATCGTTCTGGACATCAGCTGAGCAAAAATAAAATTAGTCGCCGCCAGAATCCCTTCTCTGCTTCTAAAATTCTTATCCAGAATAATTTTTGCCGGGTACTCTGCCTTTTTCGCGTCGAACGAACGGCACTTTTGCTTCCTTCGCAAAAAGATTTCCGGCATGGCTTGGCGGAACCCGTAGATGCTTTGCTTTATGTCGCCCACCACAAAGAGGTTTTCCTCGTCCCTCGAAACCGCCCGAAAGATCAAATCCTGCGCCTCGTTGGTGTCTTGATACTCATCCACCATCACAAATTCGAACTGCTCCGTGAGATTTCGCGCAATTTCAGTCCTTTCAAACCCGCAATCAGTCTGCCGCACTAGCAATTTTAGCACCAAATACTCTAAATCTCCAAAGTCTACGATATTTTTCTCGCTTTTCAAATCATCAACTTGCCGGATAAAAGCCTCTATCAAGCCAAAAAGCTCACTTATAATCGGCTCAATCTCCCGCAAATCCGCCAAGCACTGCTCTTCATTTTGGTAAAAAAGTCGCGTCAAGTCCTTTACAATGCTCTTTACCTTTTGTCGGTTATGCAAAATCTTCAGCTTTAATGCCTCGTCAGCGCCACCGGTTAATCGCTTTAGTGCACCAAATTCCGACACCTTCAGCGTTGCAGAGATGGTATCCCAGTCTTCGCTAATTACCGCGGCTTTTATGCCTTCAAGCAGCGATTTATCGCAGAACAGCGTCTCTTCGTAGCTTGCCCGGATTTTCTCATTCCATTGTGCTGCGGACAAAGAATCTTTCATCAGTTCCACGCCATACCCGATCGCCATTTTCGCATAATCGATTAAAATTCGCGCAAATACGGTTTTGCTCACGCTCTGCTGCTCCCTATAGGCGCGCAGCTTGTCCTCAAACCACTTTTGCGGGAACGGGTGCGAGCGGATAAAGTCGTACAGCGTCAAAACGGTGCCAGTTAGCCTTTGATCATCTCTGCCGGCGCTAAATGTCTCGACCAGCGTGAAAAACTGCTTCGATGCCTTCTTGTAAAACTCCTCCAACACCAGCTGCATTGCCTCATTCTTTAAAAGGGGCATCTCGTTTTCGTCGGCAATTCGGAAGTCCGGCGATATGTCAAGCTCGTAAAAATTCTCCTTTATCAGCTCGTTGCAAAAGCCGTGGATCGTGCTTATGTGCGCGTGCGCGAGCATGATTTTTTGCCGCTGCAAATTTCTGTTGTCCGGCTCGAGGAGCAGCAGCTCCGATATTCTCGCGTTGATTCGCTCTTTCATCTCCGCAGCAGCGGCCTTTGTGAACGTCACGACCAAAAGTTTGTCCGCGTCACACGGGTTGGCCTTGTCCGTCAAAATTTGAATCACTCGCTCAACCAAAACCGCCGTCTTGCCCGATCCGGCCGCCGCAGACACCAAAACCGCCCCACCTTTGGCGCTTATGGCCGCTTGCTGCTCCTTCGTCCACGCCCGCTCAGGCATTGCCCTCACCCCCGTTCTGCCCCGATTCTAGCTTTTTGAAAAATTCGTCACGGTCAACTTTCTCAACCCTACGCCCAGAGTCATCTTTAAAGTGCGCGCACGCCGCTTTGTACTCGCAAAATTCGCATGCATCATAGTCCCCTTTAGCCGGCTGTGCTGAGATATTCCCACTCTGAAGCTGCTCCGCCATCAATATAATAAGCCCATCAACATGCCGCATGATTGCATCCATCTGAGCAACGTCAACCAACGAGTCACACCCCTTCGCCTTGCCATCTTTCATCACAACCGGAATATACCTTCCCCTGCCGTCGGGCTCCATCCCCAAAATCACCTGCTGATCATTTAATATTAGCCCATTCATTCGCAGTTTTTTCGATTTTTCGTTCTCTAGCTTCGCCAAATTCTCGTCGCGGTCCAAATTCAACACCGGCGAAACTGACGGCAAATACAGTACTCCTGCGGGTATCACTGAACCCGATCTTTTTGCCGCGGCCTGGCATGCGGCCTCCAGGTATATGAGCATCTGCAAATTCAGCCCGTGCAGGACGTCCGCCAGCCGAAACTCCTTTGCTCCGGTTTTGTAGTCGATGACCCTCACAAAGCGCTGTTCTGCTTGTCGCATCACGTCGATTCGGTCTATCTTTCCCTCTACAATCACATTTCGCCCATTAGTCAGCCTTAACTTTAACGGTTCTATGCCGTTACCCGAAAGTTTTAGCTCAAACCCCACTGGCAAAAACGCGCTTTGGGCGAGTTCCCCCGCCATGTGGGCAACCAGCGAAACCGCTGACTTTGCGACTCTGTCGAGCAAATACCGGAATCTCTCGGTTTTTTCCGTCCAACCGCCCAAATCTTTCTCTATATATCCCTTTAAGACGCCTTTTATCGCGCTTAATAATTCTTTTTTAGAAAATTTCAAGATCTCTTCCGCCGCGTATTTTCTCAGCACTTTCTCAAAAATAAAATGGACCACGTTGCCATACTGCAGGGCGTCAAATCGGGCCTCCTTGCGGTCCTTGGCCAAAAGGCCGTATTTGCAAAAATAGGCAAATTTGCACAGATAAAACTTTTCTATCTGCGACGCCGAAACCCTGATGTCCTCACCAAATAGATTGTTTGCTCCTTGCACGGATGTTAATTTAATCGGCAAATTCGACGCAACCTTTTTTACCGACTCTAACCTTTCGGCATAACTATGGGCTTCGTCCCGGACAAAAAATTGCTTCAATGTTTGAGAAAACCGAGAAGCGTCATTCCAGTGCCGTACGCAAATCTCAAATGCCGGCTTGCGAGCCCAAACCTCGTCGGTTAGCCTTGCCGAATAGGCGTCCAGGCACTTCGCCTTTGGCAACACAAATTTTGCCTCCCGGACTATCTCCGACGCCGATTTCGCGCCACCCAAGCTCGTGGAGCTCGACCACGTTATATAAAGCTTGTCCGATGGCATCGCCATCGCCTTGTAGGCCAAAAATCGCTCGTTGCCCGATAGCCCTTCAAGTGAGTCATAGAGCGGCAATCCCATTGCAATGAGCTGTTTACGCTGCTTATCATTAAATATTCCGCTAGCTGCCGGGATTCGTGGAAACTCCCCCTCAAATGCGCCAATCAAAAACGCGACTTTCACGCCTTCCGCTCGCACTCTATCTATTGAGCCAAAGTCAACCTCGTCGATTCGGTGCGGGATAAATGCCACATCGTTAGAGTTTATGACGAGCTTCAGGAGCTTTGCGTACTTTTTTGGCGATATTTTTTGCTCCTTTAAAATGGCCGCCATTTTGTCAAAAATTTCGATCAAGATTTCCCATATCCGCGGCTGTTCTTCGGCAATTTTGCCCTGTCCAGATGCATTTAAATTTTGGCAAAAGGTCTTCAAATTTTCAACGATTTTGATAGCTTCCAAAAATCCATACATGGCCTTGGTTATCGCGTCTCCCGTTGCGTCGGCTATTTTCTCTCTTAGCTCTGCTAGCGGGGTGATGACTTCCTTCCGCAGCCCGTTTAGCTTGGCAAGCTTTTCCTCATCCTCCGTCGCCATCTGAGCGTATCCATCGGGGTTTGCTGTGAAGTCCGAAAGCCACCGCTTGCCCGTTATGACCCAAAACAGGCAATAATTCTCCAGCTCAAAAATGTCGTCCGACGCCACGCCCGCCAGGCCGGCCTTCAAATACTTGAATATGCTTTCCGACGAGAAGTTGCTATTTACCGCCTCAAGCGCGTAAATCACAGTCAGCATCAGCGGTTTTGCGTCTATCTCCTCCCGCCGATCCATAAAATACGGGATCTCGTACTTCTCAAAAAAGACGTCAATTATCCCGCGGTAAGTCTCTTCGTTCCGCGTAACCACCGCAAAATCCCCGTATTTATAGCCATTCTCGCAAACCAAACGTCGAATCGTCCGGCAAACAAAGTCCGCCTCCTCGTACTTCGTCCTCCCTCTAAAAATCAAAACGTCGCCGATTTCCTCGCAAAATGGCTCTTTCTTCGGGCGAAATACGCGTGCCTCCAATGTTTTTAAGCCATTACCCTTGAATCTCCTCGATTTTTCTAGGCAAATCGGCTCATTCACTTGCAAGTTATTACTCTTGGCAATGTTTAAAATCCTCTTTGCAGTGCGATTTATCGGCGCAAACAAGCTAAAGTCATCGTCCAAGAATCCCGTCGCGTCAGTGCATAAGCTTATATAACAATTTTCACTCTGCTTCAAAATTATCTCAATAATGGCCATCTGCTGCGGAGTAAACCCCTCAAAACCGTCAAACATCACGGTGTATCCGCCAAAAAAGCTATCACACTGAGCCAATCTCTGCGCCAGTCGGGTAAGATCATCCAGCGGGTCGCTGTGAGCACTCTGCAGCAAGCTTTCATATGCCTCTAAAATTAGCGCCGTATCCTGCATTTTCGCCCGTAAAATCGGGTCCTCCACCGCGTTTGAAATTTCCAAAAGAGAATTATAATCAACGTTGCACATTTTAAACTCCGACAGCGCCGCAACCATCATCTCTACAAACTCTAGCTTGCCCGCCTGTCCCCTATACATCGCCAATCTGCCGGCCACCTTGTCGATCGCCAAGCTCATCAGTAAGTTTCGGTCGCCTTTGCTTATTCGTTGCCCAAGTCCCCCGCCAGTCTGCCTAAACACCAACTCGATCAACCTTGTAAACGTCGCCACTCGTACATTTGACGCCCCTTGCTCCCCCAAAAACGTCAGCATGGCTTTCTCCGTTTCAAACGAACTTTGCTCCGGCACAATAAGCAGTAGTTTTTCGGCTCCGTTCTGCACCAAATCCGCAATGATTTCTTGTATTTTAACCGTTTTTCCAGATCCTGCCCGCCCCAAAATAAATTGCAACATCGCGCGTCTCCTAAATCTCTGCATGATTCGTGGCTTTTGGCCTCGTCGCGGCCTTCTTCACACCAAAATTATAGCACAAAAATCAAAAGATGGCCAAAAAACTGGTCATCTTGCGGTTGCTGCGGCTTGCTCCATTGCTTCGTTGAAGGTCTGCAGCGAGTGCAGCTCGATGAAGTCGTACTCTTCGCTAAAAATTTTGCAAATTTTTCGGGTTTCTGCGTCGAGTCCCAAATCTAGGCAGATTACTCGTTGCGGCTTTCCTCCGTCGCCAAGCCATTTTGCATCCGCCACCAAGCCTCTCAGCGTCATTTCGATTGCCTCATCGTGCCCACAGACTGGCAAAATCAGCATGAAGCCCTCTTTTAAGTCCGGCCGGCTTAAGAACGCCATCGATATGGCCATGAAGGCCTCTACCAGCCCAAATACCGCCAGGCACGCCACAGTCAGGCCAAGCAAAGCCTCGCACATACACATCACCCCTACGGCAAGATATGTAAAAATCGGGCGTTTGGTTAATTTGGAAGCGTTAGAACCCTAACGCAGCACGCTTTTTAGGGCCTCCACTTTATCTAATTTTTCCCACGCAACGTTCAAGTCCTCTCGACCCATGTGCCCGTATGCCGCCAAGGGCCTATATATCGGCTCTCGGAGTTTCAAATTCTCTATAATCGCCGCCGGTCTGAGGTCAAAGACTTCCTCCACTGCTCTTTCGATTTGCTCTTCGGGGACTGTAGCCGTTCCAAAGGTGTCAATCATGATGGAGAGCGGCCGCGCCACGCCTATCGCGTATGCAATCTGCACCTCGCACTTTGTGGCTATCTGCGCTGCGACTATGTTTTTGGCGATGTGCCTTGCCGCGTAAGCCGCAGACCGATCCACTTTTGTCGGGTCCTTACCAGAAAAAGCCCCGCCACCATGCCGAGAGTACCCTCCATAAGTGTCTATGATCACCTTTCTGCCGGTCAAACCGGTGTCTCCAACCGGCCCGCCGATAACGAATCTGCCCGTTGGATTGATGAAAAATTTTGTGTTCTCGTCAAGCAAGGTCGCCAGGATAACCGGAAAAATGACCTCATTTTTTATGTCGTTCTTGATCTGCTCAAGCTCAACTATCTCGCTGTGCTGGGCAGAAATCACTATGCTATCCACCCGAACGGGCTTGTCGTCGGCATACTCCACCGTAACCTGCGTCTTGCCGTCCGGCCGAAGGTACGAAAGCGTCCCATTCTTCCTAACTAGCGCCAGCCTTTTCGCCAATTTGTGTGCTAATGAAATCGGCAGCGGCATCAGTTCGGGCGTTTCGTCGCAGGCATAGCCAAACATCAACCCCTGATCCCCCGCGCCTATCCGGTCGTTTCTGTCGTCATCGCCGGTTTCCTCTTTCAACTCCAGCGATTCGTTCACGCCCCTAGCTATATCCGGCGACTGCGCATCAATCGACGTCACCACCGCGCAGGTTTTGCCGTTGAACCCGGCCGAAGTGTTGTCATAGCCAATTGACGTCACCACATCCCGCGCGATGGCAGCGATATCCACGTAGCAAGATGTTGAAATCTCCCCCATAACGTGGATCATCCCAGTTGTCGCTGTGACTTCGCACGCCACATGTGCATTTTTATCTTTTTCCAATATCGCATCCAAGACAGCGTCTGAAATTTGGTCGCAGATTTTGTCCGGATGGCCCTCTGTTACTGACTCCGAAGTGAAAAAACGTCTCGCCATAATTAATCTCCCCTAAACCATTAAAAATTCGCCAAAAAAATAAAAATGCCCGGCAAAACCGGACAAAAAGCAATCTCATCTTTCGGCTTTTACCGCAGAATTTAGCACCTTACCAAAACAGGCAGGTTGCCGGGCTTCGCAGGGTCTGTTCCCTCCACCGCTCTCAATAAGCAAAAATATTAAATTTGGCTATATACAGCTATTATACCTCAAATTTTGGCCCTTGTAAACCCCTAAAAACGCATTATTTTACAAATTTTGATGAAAAGTCGTTGATGATGGCGGACAATTTTTTGTAAAACATCAGCGTAACGCAGCATACCAGCGAGCCTTTGAGCAAGTTGAACGGGCAAACCAGCAGCAGGACAAACATAAGCTTGCTCGTAATTAAGGGGTTAACCGCCTTGCCCCAGGCGATTATCGTACTTTCTGAAATCGAAAACAGCGCCTCGTCTAGTGGCAGCAGCACAAAATAGTTAATAATCCCCGCTGCAATCGTCACGGAGGCTATCCCCAATAACATCGCAGCAACGGCGCCCTTAAACGTCCGGTGCCTCTCATAAAACGCCGCGCTCGGCAGCACAAGTGCTATCCCCACCGCCAGATTCGCCATCTCTCCGACCCCAAACGTGGAGGTTCCCCTCAACAAAAGCCGCAGCGCCACTTTTAAGAATTCCGTTAGCACTCCTGCCGTCGGCCCCAAAGAGAAGCCGCTTATGAGCACTATGGCATCGCTGAGCCCGAGCTTGTAGAATCCCGGCGCAAAGAGCCACACCGGCACTTCAAAAAAGGTGAAAACCACCGCAATTGCAGAAAAAATAGAGATCTGAACTAACTTCGCAAGCCGTGCCGTTTGCCTCGTCCGCAAAAATATCCTCACTCCCGCCCCCAAAAATACTTAAATTTTACCCTCAAACCGCCACAATGTCAAATTTATTTTTTTAGTATTGAAAATTTTTAGTATATGTTGTATAATATATCAATCTAATATGTTTGTAATTTTATATATTTCTCATATGGAAAATAAAAAGAGGAGGGATGATTTTAAGATGGTTGCAAAGGTCAATAGCCTCGGAATTATGGGGCTGGACGCATTTTTAGTCGCAATAGAAGCCGATTTGGCTGGCGGATTGCCTTCTTTTGACGTTGTTGGATTGCCCGACGCTTCGGTAAAAGAGTCACGAAATCGAGTTAAATCTGCCCTTAAAAACTGCGGTTTCGACTTCCCCACAAGCAAAATCACCATAAATCTTGCGCCCGCAGACGTAAAAAAAGAAGGCTCGGTTTACGATTTGCCGATCTTGGTTGCGCTGCTTGTTGCCTCCGGCCAGCTCGATGCTCGGCTTGAGAACGCTGCATTTTTGGGAGAACTCTCCCTCAGCGGCGATCTGTGCCCCGTGAAAGGCGTCCTTCCCATGGCTCTAAGAGCCAAAGACTTAGGCATAAGCGAGCTCTTTGTTCCGGCGGCCAATGCCTGCGAGGGTGCCTTAGTCGCGGGCTTGAACGTCTACCCGGTGGACAACATAAACGCCTTGCACATGCACCTTACCGGCAAAAAGAGAATTCTTCCCGCAACCGCCGACTTGGATATTGCCCAGAGTAACCACAGTTTGCTTGACTTTTCTCAAGTAAAAGGCCAGTACGAAGCTAAGCGCGCGCTAGAAATTGCTGCTGCTGGCGGCCATAACGTTATTCTCATTGGGTCGCCTGGAGCCGGCAAAAGCATGCTGGCTAAACGGATTCCCAGCATTTTGCCCGATATGACTATGGCGGAGTCCATTGAAACCACGAAAATCTACTCTGTGGCGGGGCTGATTGACAGCCGAACTCCTCTAATCACCGCGCGGCCCTTTCGCGCGCCTCATCACACTATCTCTGCCATTGGACTTTCTGGTGGTGGCGCTATGCCGCGGCCGGGCGAGATTTCTTTGGCGCACAATGGTGTTTTGTTTTTGGACGAGCTGCCAGAATTCTCTAGAAATGCTATGGAGATTCTTCGGCAACCCATTGAAGACGGCGAAGTTACTATCTCCCGCGTGAACGGAACCGTCACTTACCCTTGCTCTGTCATGCTTATCGCTGCCATGAATCCTTGCCCCTGCGGATATTACGGCCATCCTAGCAAAAATTGCATATGCTCTTCTACGATTGTCTCTAAATATTTGGCCAAAGTTTCGGGTCCGCTTCTCGACCGCATCGATATTCACATTGAAGTTCCGCCCATTGAATACTCGGACTTGGCTTCGAAAAAGGATTCTGAGACCTCGGCAAAAATTAAAAGTCGCGTTAACGCTGCCAGAAAAATTCAGCTAGAGCGCTTTAAGGGGCTCAACATTTCGGCAAATGCAAAAATTACCCCCGATTTTTTGCACAAATCATGTATTTTATCCAAAAATGCAGAGAATCTATTGAAGAAGGCTTTTGACAGCATGGGACTGTCTGCCCGGGCGTATTCTCGCATTTTGAAGGTGGCTCGGACTATTGCCGACCTCGGTTTTTCGGAGGAAATAAAGTCCTCTCACGTTGCAGAAGCCATTCAATACCGCAGTCTAGACAGAAAATATTGGTTTCGATAAGTGCAAATGCTTGCATTTACGCGGTCAAATTTTATTTTGCTGCAAATTATTCTCTTAATTTATAAAACTTTTTTGACTTTTTTATTGACTTTTTATAAATGTTGTATTACCATTAAAAATGAAGAATTATGAATAGTTTATTGGCAGTTTATCCGATTTTTAGATGATTTTGTGTTTGTTTATATATAACTATTATAAAAAATTGTTGGAGGTACCATGAGTTGGAAAAATTTTTTATAAATGGCCAAGTCCCGCTAAATGGCGAAGTTAAAATCAGTGGCGCCAAAAATGCCGCTGTTGCTATAATTCCTGCTGTTATTTTGTCCGACGGCGTCTGCCGCATCGAGAATATCCCTAACATAAACGATGTCACTTTGATGGCTCATATTTTGGAGCAGATGGGCGCTTGCGTTAAGATGATAAATAAGTCTACTTTCGAGATTGACGCGCGAAATGTACATTCTCATGTCGCTTCTTTTAATTTTGTCCGCAATATGCGCGCTTCGTGCTACCTTTTGGGCGCTTTGCTTGGCCGATTTCACAAGGCTTCGGTTGCTTTGCCTGGCGGATGCGATTTTGGCGTTCGGCCTATTGATCAGCATTTGAAGGGCTTTTCTGCCTTGGGCGCTGCTAATTCGGTCGAAAGCGGGCTTGTGAACGTTACTGCTAAGAAGCTGGTTGGCGACACAGTTTATATGGATGTTGTGTCGGTCGGGGCAACTATTAATATAATTTTGGCCGCCGTTAAGGCCGAGGGCACTACTGTTATTGAAAATGCCGCCAAAGAGCCTCATATTGTCGATTTGGCGAACTTTTTGAACTCTATGGGCGCTGAGATAAGCGGCGCTGGTACGGATTCTATCAAGATTAAGGGCGTAGATCACCTGAACGGTACCACTTATTCTATTATTCCGGATCAAATCGAGGCTGGGACTTACATGGTTGCCGCTGCGGCCACTGGTGGCGACGTTACTGTTAAAAACGTTATTCCTAAGCATTTGGAGGCCATTACCGCTAAACTGCAGGAGATTGGCATTGATGTGCAGGAATTTGACGAGTCCATTCGCGTTTGTTCTGATGGGACCTTTAACAAATGCAATGTTAAGACTATGCCGCATCCTGGCTTTCCTACCGACATGCAGCCGCAGATTACGGCTTTGCTTTCTATGGCGAACGGCACTAGCATCGTTAACGAGAACGTTTGGGATAATCGGTTCCGCTACACTGACGAGTTGAGCCGGTTTGGGAGTAAGATTTCTGTTGACGGCAAGATTGCTGTTATTGAGGGCGTTCCGGAGCTTGTTGGAACTAGTGTCCGGGCAATGGATTTGCGCGCGGGGGCCGCTATGATCATTGCGGGGCTTGCGGCTTACGGCACTACTGTTATTGAGGACATCAACCATATTGAGCGCGGGTACGAGAATATCGTTGAAAAGCTCACGGGACTCGGGGCAGATATTAAGAAGGTCTATGAGCCGGAGGAAGAACCGGTTTTGAGCTCTATAATATCTTAAAGTCAACGCGTCAAAGCCTCAATTATACTGGACTTTTGAATTTTTATCGGTTTTTTATTTGTTTTAAATTGCAGTATTCATCGGACATTTAACACGACGGAGGTAACTCTTTTGGCACGCATCTGCCCTTTATTTAGCTCTAGCAAGGGAAACTCTACATATATCGGGGACGAGCGCGCTGGCGTCCTGGTTGACGTTGGCAAGAGCGCCAAGCAAATTGAACAGGCTCTGGCTGCGAATAATATAAGCGTTAGCTCGATTAAGGCGATTTTTGTTACGCATGAGCACTCCGACCACATTCAGGGGTTGCGGATTTTTGCGTCTAGATATAAACTCAAGGTGTTCGCTTCGGGCGGCACTATTGGCGCTCTTGAGCAAAAGGGCGTTTTGACGAGTGGCTTTTCTGCCGCTGTAGTCGGCTTTGAGGGCATTGAAATTTGCGGGATGCGCATAAGAACATTCGAGACGCCTCATGACAGCAGCCAGAGCGTGGGGTATATTGTTGACACGCTTGACTATCGGCGCGCTGTGATTGCTACGGACATTGGCTATGTTACGGACTCTATCCGCGCCGCCATTTCGGGCTCTGACGTTGTTTTGCTTGAGTCTAACCATGACGTGCGCATGCTCCAGAACGGCGGTTATCCTTATTATTTGAAGCGTCGGATTTTGTCGGACATTGGGCATCTTTCTAACGACGCTTGCGCCCGCGAGCTGCCAAGCTTTGTGAAGAGCGGGACTTGCAAGTTTATTTTGGCGCATCTGAGTCAGGAAAACAACGTCCCGGAACTTGCTTACGAGACCTCGATGTGTCAGCTTTCTTGCCATCAAATGGTTAGTGGCCGCGACTTTCAGCTTGTGGTCGCACCTCCTCAGAATATGGGCGTTTTGAACGTTAATTTTTAAGCGGAGACGAAAATTTTAATGGTAAAGATTCGGTTGGTTTGCGTCGGGCAGCTAAAAGAGAAATTTTGGCAGGCTGCCTTTAACGAGTACAAAAAGCGGCTTGGCGCCTTTTGCAGCTTTGAGCTCGTTGAAGTTGACGAGTGCAAAATTAAAAATGACCCATCCAGCGCCGAAATTGCGCAATGTTTGGAGCGTGAGGGTGAAAAGATTCTTTCAAAAATTCCTGGCAAATCCTATGTAATTGCCCTGTGCATTGAGGGCGGCGGGTTTTCTTCCACTCAATTTGCTAAACAGCTTGAAAATATTTTTACCAATCAGACAGGTGAGATTGCTTTTATAATCGGCAGCTCTTTCGGGCTTTCTCAAAACATTAAAGCCCGCGCTGATTTTTTGCTTTCGATGTCTTCTATGACTTTTCCTCACCAATTGGCGCGTATTATGCTGTGCGAGCAGATTTATCGCGCTTTTGGCATTATGGGTGGCAGCAAATACCACAAATAGCCTGGTATTGCGGCTTTAAAAGATAATCTCAGAAATCAGCTTGTTCGAAACCAGAAATCCCTTTGGCGTGAGGCGGATACTATCGCAATCCACAACCGCTAGGCCGTGGTTTTGAAAAATTTTCGCCTTTCTAAAATAGCTTTGCGGAATATCTACTCCGAACCGGCTTTTAAACGCGCTATTGCTGATTCCAGTGCGAAGGCGAAGCTTAAGCATTGCGTATTCTTCCATTGTTCCGCCAGTGCCATCTTTAACCGGTTTTATGTTGCCGGACAAAAAATCCTTCAGCGACCGCGGATAAAAAAATCGCTCACCGTTGATAAAAGAATGCGCAGATGGGCCAATCCCTAGGTATTCCTGCGAGTTCCAATACTTTAAATTATGTGCGCTCTCATAATTTTTTTTTGCGAAATTCGAAATTTCGTATTGCTCAAACCCATAGCGCTCTAGCTCCGAAACCATCGCTAAATATAGGTCAGCCTGCTCGCCCTCTGTTTTGAGGCGCA
>CAQKRU010000010.1:0-9237 GCA_948823415.1 uncultured Eubacteriales bacterium | reverse complement strand
GGCTTGCTTTGTTTTTGTAAAACTGCGTGCCGGGCTCGAGTTTCAGCATATACGCTGAAACGTGCTGAACGTTCTGCGCTGCGCAAAAGGCTATAGACTCCTTCAGTGACTCCAGCGTTTGCCCCGGAGTTGCTATCATTAAGTCTAGCGAAATATTTGTAAAGCCCGCGGCCTTAGCTTTTTTTATTGTGTCTTTTACATCCTTTACGCTGTGACGCCGGCCTAATGCCCGTAGCTCGCTTTCAACTGCAGACTGCACTCCGATTGAAAGTCTATTTACGCCGTCTTTTCGCAATTTTTCTAAATCCAAATTTGGCAGCGTTGTTGGGTTCATCTCTAGTGTTATTTCTTTTTCCGAAAATTCAAAATTGCCTCTGACGGTTTCTAAGATATTTGCTATATTCGCATTTCGCAGTAAGCTCGGGGTTCCGCCCCCAAAGTAGAGCGTGTCAAAATGCAAATTCGCCGTCTTGCCATATTTGGCCAGGGTTTTGCAGACCATGTCTGTATACTTATCAATAACTGCGGCCTCGGCCGGGACTGAGTAAAAATCGCAGTACGGGCATTTTGTCGCACAAAACGGAACATGTATGTATAATCCTGCTGCGTCCATGGTTTCTCCTTTTCATTGAGCTCATTTCAAAGACTATTTTACCGTTCATCATGCAAAAAAGCAACAACGCGCACCTGGCTTCAAACCTTTTGAAACAAAATTTGGCTGTAAAAATGTTGCATTTAGCAAGTTTTTGTGTTAAACTGTAGAAAAGGAGGTTTGGTTTTTGTTCAAAGTCGCTTATAAGAGAAAATTTTGCGTTCTCTTAAAATTATTAGGAGTTGTATTTATGTTAAATTTTAAAAGGAAAAGGGTTTTGAACCCAATTTTAATGCTGAAGTCTATCATTTTGTCAGTATTTATCGGAGCCTTTACTGTGACAGCAAGCCTTTCGGTGGATGCGGCACAAATTAGCCTTGAAGAAGAATTGGCCATATTAACCGGTCAGGATAACCACTCTAAATATTTGCCTAACGATAGTGAAGAAGAGGAAGAGGAAGAAGACTGCTATGAACCATCAGAACTCTCAATGATGTCGGAATATATCCCTCCACGCGCTCCAACCGGGGGAAATAATAGAAATGAGATGGGCAGTGAAAGCGTTGAAGAAAGGCAAAAAATTGACCAGGACTGGGAAGTTCTAATTTTTAATGACAGAGAGATCAAAGACAAGCTACTATGGGCACTCGCCAGTACTTTGCAAATATACTTTCAAGTCAAAGAGAACCTCATGATACTGCAGAAGAAAATGCCGCGACCACTAATGTAAATACCCAACCGAAGCCCATTGATTATGGAGAACCATCCGACCCAGCAGAAGCCTTTCTAAGGTACCATAATGCGAACGACTTTGCTAAGCTTCCTTTAAACGCACAAAAACAGCTAGTGTGGGAATTGGACTGTACGGAAATCCCCCTTGAATCAAAACAAAGTCGGCAAGCGTATGAACGTGTTTCTAATCTCATTGGCTTTGAGGCCAGACCCAATAAACCATCAAATGACCTTTGTCCTTCGTTATTTTCAAAATGTAATTTGATTTAATTTTATATTTTTAGGAGAAGTGTGAAAATTTATGTTAAAATTAAAAAGGAAAAGGGTTTTGAACCCAAATTTAATGGTGAAGGTAATCCTTTTGTCAGTATTTGTTGGAGCCTTTACTATGGTAGCAAGCCTTCCGGTGGAGGCTTCGTTCGCCGGGCTGTTCGATGAAATATTAGAAAATGATCCACCTAATGAAGAACAGATAAACCTTGAAGATGAAATATTCGAAAATAATCCGCCTAGTGAAGAACAAATTAGCCTTGAAGAAGAATTAGCCATATTAACCGGCCGGGATAACCACTCTGAATATTTGCCTAACTATTCGGTCGGCGATTACACAGGCTCCGAAGAGGAAGAAGACTACTATGATCCATCAGAACGCTCAATGATGTCGGAATATATTTCGCAAGTGGATATACCTCCAACTGAAGAATTTACTAGGGCTAAAAAAATTTGTAAAGCTTATGATGATGCTATGTTGAAAGCCGAAAATTGCAAGGGTACCATAGATCTTGCTTCTATTCCATCCCATCCAAAAACAGCTAAAGAATACCGGAGCTTAATATCAAGGATTTCTTTTTTTGCTTCGCCATCTTCCGAAATAATAAATTATATGGGAACAGGTCATTCTGAAGATGAACAAAATGTTTTTTCTGCAACACTTAGAAGCGAAGTGCAGGACCATATGTTTGCTCAGTTTAAAAAAGCAAAGCGTGAAGCTTGGGATCTTGGGTATGGCATATATAAGGCGCCCATTGCCTTGCAGGAAATACCTAGTGACGACGATATCCCGAGGTTTGAAGTTGAACTTTTTGAAAATGAACGCAACGAACAAAGTGACAACCAAAATAATGGACAGCATAACGAACAAAGCAACAAGCATCAGAACAAACACGGTGACCTTTGCCCTGGGTTATTTTCAAAATGTAATTTGATTTAATTTTATATTTTTAGGAGAAGTGTGAAAATTTATGGTAAGTTCAAAAAGAAAAGCATTATTAAAACAAGTTTTGATGATCGGCACAATGTTGTTCGCAGCTCTTGCTAATTTAGTCTGTGTTCTTGAAAAGCCCGCGAAAGCTTCATTTATACTTGATTGGTTAAGTGGAAATACAAAAAGTTCTTCAAATAATAACGAAGACGACGACGATTCTGTTCCAAACTTTGATGGCTGGCAAAACTCTCTAAATAGCAACTTTCTTAAGCCCGGTACATATACCCTCAGCACAGACAGCTCAAAAGAAAGTCTTGAAGAAAATAAAGTTAACAACATGAATAAAGTATACTACGACGATGAATGTGATAAAGAGCTTAATTTGAATATTGATTAATATCTATATTCTATCTTTAGCTAGGTAACCTAATATATTTAAAATTGGAAGGAGGTGATGCTTCATGAAAAATGTTTTAAATTTACGAAAGATCTCGATAAAACCTATTCTGATAGGGTCTATAATTTTATTTGGTACCTTTTCTTTAATGTCTAACAACGTTGCAACTGCCTCCTTCCCCGATGGTTAAAGCTCGGAACAGTCACTTGTTGATAACATTGAAGATATTGAAAATTTTGATAAGGTGGATCCTGAAAACCCTGAGGCCTCAAACAACAACACAGAAAGCACCGGTGGTGATAATAATTCGGACAAAGACTATGGCACATCAAATGAATAATTTTTAGACAATTTAAAATTGAATTAATTGAAGGAGTAAACATTATGAAAAATAGTTTAAATTTAAATAAAGTTTCTTTAAAGCCAATTTTGATGAGCTTAGCAATTTTGTTTAATGTCTTTGCTATTAATGACGCAGTAGCATTCGCCTCTTTGAATAATGAAAATGGAGAGTTAAATGACAGCCAGCAAAATTTAGCACACCCTATTGGCAACAGTAACGGGGCAAAAAACGTTGATAATGGCATTGGTAACTCTAAGCCAATGTTTGAAAATTTATATGAAACATATAATTTTAAAGATGATCCAGATCATTTTTTTTATGGAAACGCCTCTATTAAAAATGTTATTTTAGAAATCTGTAGCTCAAAAGATGATAGTAACTGTAAAGATGATAATAATTGCAATGATGATAATAACTGTAACAATAATTCTAAGGACGATAGCCAGCAAGACGATTAAAATTTAAAAAGTTTTGGGAGATAATTTTTGTGAAAAATATTTTAAATGTAAACAAGGCTTCGTTAAAGGCAACTTTGATGAGCAGTCTTATTGTATTTAGTACTTTTACTTTTGGTTACGCAATAACTAGCAAAGTTGCATGCGCTGGTTTTAAAGAAATAACTTTGGATGAATGGAATGCTATAGATCCTGATTATATAAATCATGATCTAGACTCAGAGTTTAATGAATGGCGTAACTATGAAGAGGGGCAAGATCCAGAATTTGTTGACGTTAATAGTATTGAAGAAGTGAGTAAAGGTATGAAAGAGGCTCGTGATTTTTTCGAGTCTCAACATCCAAAAAATCGGCAAGAAGGACTTGCTATGATGATCTGCCTTGCAAATGATACGGACTTTATTTCTGATCAAGTTAAAAAGTGTAAATTTGGCCAGCAAAAAGATCCCCAAGAAGAACTTAATGATAAGGATGAACGCCTTAAACTTATTTCCAGTCAGGACAACCCATACTGGAACAAATCTGTGGATGAACTGAAAAGCAAAATTAAGGAGGATATTGAGAAAAGTAAAGCTAGCCAGCAAAAAGATCAACAAGAAGAACTTGATGATAAGACGAAATACCTTGAAAAATTTTACAGTCAGTACGAAAAATACACGGATGAATTTTTGGATAAACGGGAAAAAGCAATTAATCTTGCTAATGAAAAAATAGAGTACCTTCAGGCACTTAAGGAAAAGGGCATATACACTATTGAGACTAATTATTATAATGAAGAAGACGGCAAAAATTGGGAAAATTTTAATAGCCTTTTCCAACAAGGAGGGTCTTCCAATCCTTATGAATATTATGAAGAAACCTCGGATTCTACAGAAAATCAACCAAATGAGGATAGTTTTTGTAATATAGCTTAAAAGTAATTAAATAAACTAACGTTAGGAGATGATTTTATGAAAAATATTTTAAACGTAAACAAAATTTCTTTAAAACCAATCTTTATGAGTTTAGCAATTTTGTTCACTGCAGGAATCAGCTTTCCTTATTCTTTCGAAAAAGTTGTAAGTGCTTCTTATTCAGATGAACAAACTATTGACGAAAATACTGAGGACCAAAATTGGAATGGTATTCCTGAAGGAAGATACGCTGTTACTTTACTTAACCATGATAAATGTACCGTTAAACGAATTGATGTATTAGAATGGCCATTCGGCTTTGACACTGATAAATTTGATGTCCCTGAACTTCCTGAAAAAAGTCACGGTTACCCACGCCAAGGTATATACGTAAGAGAAGACCTTAATGGTAGTATTGATGTCGCTGCTGACTATGGGTCTACCCCTAGGGATTATGATGAACTTAGCAGCATGATTATGGAGGTTCGCTCCGTAAAGTTTAAAAACTCTAACGCTTCGGTAAATAATGACCTTGATGATATTGGTCGTCTTGACGGCAATAGTAGAGAACAATCTTTGTGGCAAAAATGTTGCTCTTGCTGTTTTAAAAATTCTAATAAAAAGAACGATTAAATTTTAAAAAATGTTAGGAGATAATTTTATGAAAAATATTTTAAACGTAAACAAAATTTCTTTAAAACCAATCTTTATGAGTTTAGCAATTCTATTCGCAGTAGGCGTTAGCGTTCCTAATTCTTTCGAAAAAGTTGTAAGTGCTTCTTTTTCAGATAGTTTTGTTGAAGAAGAAGAAGCTCCAGATGATGATGACAACGATTATAAGCCAACTTGCCATATCTATTTGATAAAGAAAAACTCTGAAGAGGAGGAAGAAGAAGAAGCCGACGACAAGGATAATAGCAACCTCGGCTTTAAATCAGACGACTTCCCTTCAGCTAATGACCCGATTTCTGGAACCGAAATAGAAAATGAGGAAGAAGCTGAGAAGCCTAAGTCGGAAGTCGATGAAGATGAACAAGTTAGCGATGGCATCAACAACTATAATGTGTTCGTTGAAGGGGAAGAAAACACTAACGAGCCAAACAATGACGATGATGAGTCAAGCAATCATCTTTGCCCATCTATCATTAAGTGCCTTTTAATATAAAGCGATAAATTTTAATTTATCAATCTCATGATAAAAAAATTAGCACCCTTTTGTTTGTTCAAAAGGGTGTTTTTGTTTTCCTATTCATAAAAACTTTTCAAGTTTTGAGCTTTTTTATTTTAAAGAAAAATCGTTTTTGTCCAGCGTTAAATTGGGGTTATAGAACGGATCGCCCTGCTCTAGCTCCTTTGCCCACCGGCTTTTAAAATTAAGCACTTCTCTTTTAAAGCGCTGCTTCTTTTCTGGCGTATCCTCGTAGCCTCGGCTTTTTGACTCATAATGGTACAGCTCTGCGTAGGGCGTCCAGATTACCTTATAGCCCTTTTTGCGGATTTTCATACACAAGTCCACGTCGTTAAAGGCTACCTCAAACAATTTTTCGTCAAAACCGCCGACTTCTTCAAAAATGCTTTTCTCCGTCATCAAGCAAGCCCCTGTCACAGCGCTATATTCCTGCGCAAAATGTAGCCTCACCATGTATCCTGGGGCCGTTTTCTTAAATCCGCAATATGCATGCCCCGCAACCCCACCCAGTCCCACAATTACACCTGCGTGTTGGATCGTATCATCGGGGTAATATAGCTTTGCGCCCACGGCTCCCACGTCTTTTCGTTGAGAGTACATCAGCATCTCTTCAATCCAGTCCCCGCTAATCACAGACGTATCGTTATTTAAAAATAGCAAATGCTCGCCCGCCGCGAACCGGACGCCAAAGTTATTTATGGCAGAATAGTTAAACTTGCCGCCCGCTTCATATTCAACAACTTTTATATTACTGCGGCCTTTTAGAGTCTCGTAATAGCTGAATGTTTCGGGCTCCTTGCTGTTATTTTCTATGATGATAATCTCAAAATTTTTGTACGAGGACTTCTCAAATATAGAATTGATGCACTTATAGAGCACGTCCGCGTGGTCTTTATTTGGAATCAATATCGAAACCATCGGGTTCCCGATAATCTTATATCTTATTCTGTACACAGTTGGGCGAATTGCGGAGCTTTCCACCCGAGCTTCGAGGTTGTTTCTTTTCATCGACTCCGCTACCGCTTTGATTCCAGCCATAACTGCGCTGGGCTTCGCGCCAATGTCCGAAGCCACCGAGCCCTTATGCACGCGCCAATAGTACAGCACCTTTGGAATATGAACGATATTCTGCGCTTTTTCGGTTAATCTCAAAACCAAGTCGTGGTCCTGAGAGCCGTCAAACTCAGGCTTAAACAGGTCTTCATCTTCCAACAAATCCCTCTTAAACGCCGTAAAATGGCAGATGTAATTATAGGCCCGCAAATTGTCAATTGCAAAATCCGGCTTGTAATGCGGTCCAAACGTATATTTTGTCGATATCTTGAATTTTGTTTCGTCTGTGTAGATGAAATCCGCATCCTTCTCGTTTATCGCCTTAGCAACCTCAAACAGAGCGCTCGGATGCAGCATATCATCGTGATCCAGCAACGCAAAGTAACCTCCGGTTGCCATTTTGGCGCACTCGTTCGTGTTTTCGGATATCCCTAAATTTTTCTCCAACTTTTTATACTTTATCCTGTTGTCGGCAAGGGCGTACTGGTTGCAAATCTTCCTCACATACTCGTGCCCAAGGTCGCTGCCGTCGGCAAGGCACAGCTCCCAATTGTCATAAGTTTGGGCCTTTACAGATTTTATCATCGCCTCCAAAAAATTCTTTGGTGTATTATAAAGCGGCACTAGAATGCTAAATTTCACATCTTTTTCAAACACAGTTTCGCGTTGTTTTTTTAACTCTTTTTTCGAAATTGGCCGATTTCTACCAGACCCCAGCCGTATTATTTTTTTTATTACCCGCCTCAACTGACTGCAAAGCACCCTAAGCGGCTTTGTGACCCGCCACCACCGCGCATTCGCAATCTCGTTATACTGCCGCCTCAAGTCAACTATCAAGCACTCATCGCGCTCACACTTCTCATTTAGCTCCAAATAGGCCTTCTTTAGCGACGCGTGCTCCTCCGCCACCTGCTTATACCTCAATTTTTCGTCCAAGCCCCGCGCCTCTAACTCCTTTATTTTGCCCGCGTTTTTTGTGCACTCGGCCTCCAACTTGCTGAGCTTCATCTTCTCGATTCTATCGTACATTTCGTAGTCAAAAATGACGTTTGCAAAATTCTCTTTTTTGCGAAACAGCATGGCCCAATCGCAGATGAAATCTACCTTCTGAACATGATCCTTAAAAAACGAATTTTTAGCAAACTCCTTGCACCAATACTCCGCCTGCTGGACGTTTAAATGCGTCATGTTCTCGATGTCCGAGGGCGTGGAGGTGAATATTATCGTGTCGCTGTACTGGCACAGGTTGGCGATCGCCTTTTCCCCGTCCGCCGGGAACAAATGCTCCATCACCTCTATCGTGATGACCAAATCGAACCTTTGCGGCATGGTGTCTGGAAGCTTTTCCGTTATCGAATGCACGAAACAGTACGGCCTGGCCCCATCCACCGCGTTCGAGATCGCATATTCAGAGACATCAAAGCCATAGGCCTCTACCCCGCGCTCCCTCAGCGCTTCCACCAAATAGCCCATTGCGCAGCCTGCATCCAGCACCGTCTTGGGGTTAAATTTATCCACTATATCCTGCGCGATCTTCCCAAAAAACGGCTTCCAGTGGCTCTCGTCCTTATAATCAGCGCCGCAGTCCGTTTTAAAAAAGTCGTATCCATACGTGTCGTTCATTCTCACACATCCCAATAAATCGTTAATCTCTATAAAAATTTAAGTTGATTTCAAAATTTTCAAAAATTCTGGTACCTATGCACATTTATCGCCGGCACCCGGCCCTTTAAAACTATTATAATTTATTTATTTTAAAAAATCCAGAATAATCTGTCAGCGCCCCAAACGCCCTACTCAATCGCGTTTTCGGCTTTTTTCTTTTTTAGAAACTCCACTGTTTATGTTGCTCGTTCGATTTTGTGAAAATTTTTGCAGTTTATTTTTTATTTTATGTTGATATTTTGCACAAATTATAGTATAATCATCTCAATTATTTATTTATTAAAGATTAATCTTGAGTTTTATTTTTGAGCCGGTTTGGCTCTGTGCCTGGAAGAAAGCGAGGTTCACCGCATGAATGACAGCCTGTTTAGAAAGAAGAGTCTGGATCGCATTTCGTCGCCCGACCAGCTTAACGACTATATCAAGGTCTCGAACCCCAGCGTTTGGCTGATTATCGGCGCTTTGGTTATTTTGGCGACTTCGTTTTCTGTCTGGGCTTTTAACGGGAACATCACCTCGGAAGTCTCTTGCACCGGCGCTTTTCAGAGTAGCCCTCGTGACCGCGACGCCGTGAGTTCAGTTGTCTGCTACGTTGACGCGAACTATGCCTCGAAAATCGCCGAGGGTATGCCTGTGCGCATTTATGACCGCTCTAAGCCGATGAGCGCCTATATTGAGGGGAAGGTTGTTAAGGTCTCCTCTGTGCCGGTCCGT
>CAQKRU010000009.1 GCA_948823415.1 uncultured Eubacteriales bacterium | reverse complement strand
ATATTTGCTTTGATGTCCCTGGGTCTCGATGTAGCAAGCAATATAAGTATTCGTTCGTTATTGCCTGCAAAAATGAGTTCACTATTGACGAGATTATGAATCTGTCTGTGATCGCATTGTTTAAAGCCACCATCTCTTCTTCGCCGAGCTTATCAATTATCAACTTGCTGTACTGAAAAACCAACACTGTGTCGATCTCTTGTCTTAATCTCCGCTTAATATTTTCCGTGAATTTTCTCACAGCAAAGTCAGCAAACTGCGGCGTAAGAAGCGCACAATAAAGCTCTAAAAGCGTATTGTTTTCTTTGTATGGAAATTTATGGTTTATTATAAATTCTTTCGCTGTTTGGTAAAATTCGTGTTCCTTAACATTTAGGTTATAATCCAAAATACCTCGGCATAAAGACATAAGCTGACTAAAATATTTGCGCCCGTCTTCTGCTGCATCAGCTGCAAGCCGGATGTTCACTATTTTTAATATCAATTCCAAATATTCATCTAACTTATACGACTTATTACCAAGTTTTTGTTTTATCCTTCTTGAAACTTCAAAAAAATTTTTTGTTGCAGTATGCATCATTCCAGGCAAATACCTGCCATACACGTCGGACTCATCTTTAAAAATGTTCATGTTAAAACTCCTTAATTTTTTTCAGGAATTTTAAAATATAAAAACGCATGCAAAGGCAGAAAAATCACCATCCTTTCGTACCCGTACATGCGTCTCTTGTGCAACTATAAGCTTTAATATATAATTAAGTAGTTATGGCGTCGCTTTTGCGATTGTGAAGGGTAGGGTTGTACCTTTTGCAGGGCTGGTATGTTCGTAGCATATCAGTCTGCCATGACATTTTTATTTTCAATTTTCCTGTGTCACATATCTAAACTCTAATCGTAAGCGAAGTCAAGTTAATTATAAAACAAAAAGCCGGTTCACCGCGCAGGGGGAGGGATTTCTACCATTTGCCCACTTGCGAAATTCTACGCCGCGCTTAGATTTTACTCTATATCCAACTGAGATTATTACATCTAAAGCTATATAGCGCTACAGGTTTATCTGAATTTGCAAAGTGCAAAAAATGCACATTGCTTTTTTCTTCAAGTTCGGCTTCACTAAAAATATTTTTTATATACCTTGTGACTACTGTTCTATCTCTATCAAATAACTCAGATTAATCCAATTTGCCAACAGAAACGGCTAGAACCAGAAGTGGTAGCAGCTAAAAAAACCGTTTAACCGTTGTTGTTATGATTTTACAATAAAAAAGGATACAGGCTATGTTTTATCAATAACTGTATCCTTTTTTGTTTATCGAAAAATTCGTAGAAAACTTATTTTTTACACAAACTAAAATTTCTATGATGTTCGTAAAACCTAGCAACCACGCGGGTTTTGAAGTGGAGCTGGAGAAGAGACTTGAACTCTCGACTTCATCATTACGAGTGATGTACTCTACCAACTGAGTTACTCCAGCGCATCTGCCATTACAGCTTAATTATATCATCCAAAACTTATTCTAGTCAATAAATTTAAAGCAAAAATCTTAGAAACGTATTGATCTTTTCTGATATTAACTGTATAATTAAATGTAAGTATTAAGGTTTAATGCGCCGGTGTGATGGAATTGGTAGACGTGACGGACTCAAAATCCGTTGGTGGCGACATCGTGTGGGTTCGAGTCCCACCACCGGTACCAGTCTAGAGTACCATTAGGGGGCTTGGTTTTCCTCTTAATGATACTTTTTTATCAGTACTACTTTTAAGCTATTTGTTCTGCTCGTTGACTGCTAAAAATTTTTATATATCTTTCTTTTTCGAGCTTTTTCATTTTTGGAATTTCTATATGTCCTATCATTTTGTGATAAATTTCTATCTTCTGGACGGTTTCTCCCATAATTTCTTTGCGATGATGAACAACAATTTTATCAATGAATTCCTGCAAGATATCGAGTGTTAATTTTTCTATTTCAGAATATTTTCTTGCAATTTGAAAGAAACCATCTGCGTTTAGTTCATGTTTCTTTTCTTCGGCGACTATCTTTTTCATGTTTTTTATCTGGGCTTTCAGTTCGAACTGTTCTTCTTCATATTTTTCAGATAACTTATACAAAATTTTATTCAAACATCCGCCCCTAAAAAGTCTCTGAGAAGAGTACCTATCAATTCTTCAACGTTTGAAATAAACTTGATTTATGCTTATTTTTGTGATGAAATATAAGTTTAAAGTAGATAATGATACGAGTTTTGAAGGGGAGGGCTTATAATATGGCTGAGTTATCAAAAAATGAGAAAAAAGCTCTTTTAAACAAGTGGAAAAATGGTCAAAAAAAGAAATATAATCTCAGCAGAGCAGAAGTTGAAAATCTATTTTGCTATTTAGAAACGCAAATTGAAAATTTCTCATGTGATGGAACCTTGCGCTACACAGAACAATGGCTGAAAGAAAATGTGCCTTGTAACAAAATAGAGGACATAATTACAGAGCTTAAAGAAATGGGTGGGTTTTGTGACTGTGAAGTAATACTTAATTGCTATGAAACGTATTGCTATGAAAACAAAGACTCGCTAAAAGATGAGATACAGAGATATTACGAAAGATATATTGCTGAATTTCACAATATTTCTGAGGATACAAAAGATATTAAGCGCAAAAATATCGACAAAACGCCTGCGGAAAATCTTGCCTATTTGGTTGGGGTTACTACTTTATTATTAAAATTAGAAAATAGCAAAGAAAATTTTTTAGAAACTAAGTTTCCATTAGATCAGATTAACTGGACTCAAATTCCTGAATTACATCAATGGAGTTCCGATACTTATTCACACTTATCCTTGAAAAAGTTAAAAGATTTTTTAGACAACAATGTAGAGAAGATTTATACTATGATTGACACAATGAGTGAAGAAGAATTGTTTAGCCCTTATTATTTAGACAAAAAAACTAATGGTTCAATTAAAATTGCAGAAAATGGTATGTATGAATTAATTCGTGACAATATAGTTGCACCATTGGGTATTTTAAAAACACAAATTGTAAAGTGGAAAAAGTCAACAAGTTAGCATTTACCTGTTCAAGTTTTATATTTTAAAGCAAGCTATTTCTGCATCCGGTACTCTTAGCTTAGAAAAATCTGATCATCAGTTGATAAATTTTTACAGCTTCATATAATTTGGAGTTCTAAATCGATTCAATCCATTAAGTAAACATTATTTTTCTCAATTGCTTAATTCTTAATTTTTAAAAATTTTAACTTTAAGTCACTTTTTTGTAACGAAAAAAGTAACCAAAAACGTTCAAAGGGGATTTCGATTCCCCTTTGAAACCCCTAACCGACCAGCGTTCCGCTGGACCGCGAAAACTTAAAGTTGAGAGTAAACTCAAATTATACCAGCTAATCTGTAATCTATTGATCGTCGAAGCAAAAACAGTTTTATATCAAAAAGAGTTTTGTGTGATAATTCAACATAAAAAATAAACATTTTGTGTTTAAATGTAAATGTATACAAAATTTTATTTAGTTTCTTTTTTAGAAATATCTTAGAAATTTTTTATGGTATAATGTACAAATTAATTAAATTTTCTTATTTCGTGAGGGCAAATCGAATGGAAATATTTAGACCATTGGTAGTAACAGCATTGTTTTTAGGGTTATTTGTGCCTGGTTTTTATGCAAGTTCTAATTTAAGCATAGAAACTGTCATAAATTCTGAGGAAAATAAAATTGAAAAACAAGCTGAAGAATTATATAAAAAAATTAAAAGCTTTCTTAGTGAATGTGAAGATATTTCCCCTGAGAACTTTGATAAATTTTGTGCAGAGTGGATGATAAAAAATTTAAATTATATAAAAATTTTGGATAAAAAGAATTTTGATAATGAATCAAAATATAGTACCATTTTATATCGTGGTGTAGACAACAAAAAGTTTGCTAATGAGTTTAAAAGTGGCAAGATTTATTTCCCTTTAAATTTTGAAAATGTTAGAGGAACAGGGATTTATACAACAACTTGTTTAGAATGTGCTAAATCTTTTTCTGACACAACCGATTTTGGAACAATTATAAAAATGCTAATGCCTAAAACAGAAGTAAAGATTCTAGAAAATGAATATTTAGAAAAATTAAAAGAAATAATTTGCAACAACCATAAAGAAGAATTTGGCGAATTTGTTTCTAAGGATAGATACGATTACATTTATGACAGTTTAAAGGATTATCTTGATGAAGCATTTAAAAAAGAAATAAACAAAAAATATGATGAAATGCTAAATCATTTATCAGATAAAGATAATTCAGCACAAGAAGAGGATTTCTTGAATGAAGTAATCGCTAAGGTAGAAAAAGACCCTGAATATCAAAAATTAAAACCTTCTCGAAAGATATTTTTTAAGACGAACAAAGCAGCTTTGTTTTATAACTCTGGGCTACTTACAACACTTTTAGGATTCGATGTTTTACACACTATTGATTATTTAAGAGATTTTGTTAATTTCAAAGAGGAAGAATATTTAATTGTTAACCCTCAAATTTTAAGCATTTTAAAAGATTGAAAATTGCATATTGTCGCAAGGGTGATATTATGATAAATTACAAATTAATTGGCCAAAGAATAAGAAAAGCTCGATTAAAGAATTCTCTAACACAGGAAACTTTGGCAGAAAAAATTAAGGTGTCAACAGAGTACTTCAGCAAGATAGAATGCGGGAAGGTAAAAGTTAATCTTCAAAGATTAGCCCAAATATCAAATATTTTAGATGAAAAAATTGAATATTTGATTGCCGGCACAGTTTTAGAATCTAGTGATTACTTAAGAGAAGATTTTCTGTTTGTTCTTAAATCCCTTCCAAGTGAAAAGGTAGATGCAATATTAAAAATAGCAAAAATTATAGCCAAGCTTAAATGATCTTTAAAGGCAATAAAAAAGCGACTCTTGTTGAAAGAGACGCTAATTTTTTGTCGGTTTTTCTATTGTAATTTCAAGATTTTGTCTAGAAGATCGAAAAGGTAGTTGCTGAAATGCCGGTCAGGATGCAGCCAACGTAGAGGATATCAGACTCTAAATTAAAGTACGATGGCAAGTCCAGCTTGTATGCAACCGCTACGATGATTCCTAAAGCCAGGCTTAAAGCCATCTGCCAACAGAAATTTTCTTGAATTAAAAATTGGTTCGTGTAAGTGATGATGCCTTCGATTAGAATCGCAAAAGCCGCGATTCCGAAAGTTTTATTCTCCATATTTTATGCTCCTTTTGTGCGTCAAATCTAGAATTGCTTTATAAAGGCGTCGGCAAACCCGGCGTCTCTCGCCTTTTGCAGTTGTATTTCGGCATTCTCTTTTTGCAAATAGGCCCCCACTTGCACGTAGTACTTTGCATTAGAACCGTCTCCAGGTGAATTTGAAGGCTCATTTACCGCGATCCCAAGCGTTTTTAAGATGCCTTTAGCATATGCGATCCCAAAAGATTGCTGTTTTTCCGCCGTATTTGCCATCTGCGCATCTTCTGCATTGTCCACAAAACAGCCTTCGCAAATCACCGCAGGGCACTTGGTCTGCCGGATAAAACCGTAATAATCGCGTCCATCAGCGTTGGTTCTGGTTTTGCAGCCCCTTGAGTTTTGACCGATGGCTTTAACCTCTGCTTCCTTCTATATTATTTGCCAAAGTTTGGCTAACTCCGCCCAGATAATGAAAATACGCCTCAAACCCCTTGCCGCCGCCTGCATTGTTATGGATATCCACAGCTAAGTCCGGCCCAAAGGCATTGCACTTCTTGATTTCTTCAGTCAGAGGGTCGTCTTCGTCAACTGTCCGCTACAGCATAACCTCCACGCCGTGTGAACGCAAAAAGTCCCCACAAGCAAGCGCCTCGGCAAGGTTGACATCTGCCTCTACTAAAAAGCCCACAGCGCCCGGATCAGCGCCACCATGACCCACTCCGACAAATACTTTTGCCATAAAAATACCTCCTAGAAAGTCCTTAAACAAAGGCAAAAAAATATAGACTTGTTGCCCTTTTTAAGGCAGCAAATCTATATTCTTACCGATAACCCGGTTAATTGCTTAAGTCTTCGCCTGTGATTTCCTTGTATTGTGCGGCGGTGATGACGCCCTTCATGACAGTGAAGCCTTAGCTCAGCTCGTAAGTGGAGACCTTTGTAGAATCCATTTCATCGCCAAGCCGCGCCGTTGTCTTTCCCGCAGCGTTTAGCTTATCTTTGTTGTCTTTGATATCGCTGTTTAAGGGCTTTATCTGGTTTACTAAGCTCTTAGCTTCGGTGCTGTTTTTGGCCTGTTCAAGCACAACGTTTTTGTATTGAGTTTGCAGCAATTTTAATTTCTCACCCTGCTCTGAAAGCTCAGTGTTTAGCTTGTCAAGCGGCGTTTTGGATTTTCCATTTGAGAATTTACATCTTTGAGGCTATTCTCCGTTTTTGCAAGCTCAACTTCAGCGCGGTTTAGCGACGTTCTCCAGGTGTTCGTCTCCGGTCAAAAACATTGTCGCCTTGCCCGCTGCCACTTGCAATTCTCTGTGTTTTTTCCTGCTCGTCAGCACGCCTGCTTCGCCCACTGGCGCGGCGCACTGCGAGCCATTTTCGCCGTACTTTTGGCTTGATTCCTCTAAGGCACCCCGTAGCGTTGCGACTTTCCCTTTTTGCAGTTCTATTTGATCACTTAAGATTTCGCTCTGTGCCGTCAATGCCGCAGTTGATTTATCGTTTTTAGAAAATTCGGCCGTTACTTTATTCATTTCGGAGGTCATAACTTTAAGGCTCGAATTTATCTTAGTTATCGATTCGCGGTACTCCTTTTCGCCCTCAAGTCTGATTGTTGCGCCTAACGTATTTGATCCTGACATAAATCCTTACCTCTTCAGTCTAAATATTAATCCGGCAACCACTCATCGCTGATTGAAGTGTCAGCCGTAGGCTCCTCTTTAAACAACGGTTGTTTAGTGCAAAAATTGTGGTATGTCCTAAAAACGCTTGTACAAAAGGCTCCACTTTTTTAGCATCATATAACCAACTTCTCGCTCTGTAAAAGCAAGCAATTTAGTCCTCACAAAGTATAAATTATCGTTCATTTTTGTGCAACGACAAAACCGAACCAAAAAGCGTTCCAAAGAAGATTTCGATTCCCCTTTTGAAACCCCTAGCCGACCAGCGCCTCGCTGGACTTGGACCTAAGTTTATTTTTATTATCTTACGAGAGGATACTCAGCTAACTCTTTGCCGCTATGTACAGGTGTTTCTAAATGTGTTACGAAATTACCGTTACTGTCCACACCTGGAAGGGGGTAATTTGCAACGCGTTCCTCAAGAAGCCCCTTGTTAACAAATTTATCATCAATAAGGTCAAACATTTTTCTTGCTGTTTTTTTCAATACTCTACTAAAACCATTTTTTGCATTGTTAAAAACATCTTCATAGCACTTACTTTTATCATTAACTTCTCCGTAAAAACACGTATGCATTGCCTTGTCTGCTTTTTTATAAATCGCGTCTATTTTCTCTCCCCCAGCACTTTTTAAATAGTTTATTATAATATTTTTCCTCTTTCGCTCATAGCTTGATATTTCGTGGTCTTCCTTGCTTATCTCCATATTTTTCCAATACTCATTATCTATTCCTTCAAGCGCTTTGTCGCGCCAGTCATAAGTTAAACCGTACATCTTATTATGTTCATCATTTAATTTATTAGACTGTGCCAAATATTCATCTTGCTGTTTCAAAAATTTTTCGACATCAAATGCACTTGACTTTGCAGCTGTTATTGCTGCTACACCAAATAAGGTTGTGAATAAAACTGCCCCACTCATCAACGTCACCTTAATCGAATTTCCCAACTTGCCCTTCAATACACCTTTCTTCATAAAACCATCTCCTAATAATAATTTTGTCAAAAACACAGAAAAATTAGCACTCCAAATCATACAATACGCCACAACCGATTGTGAATATAACACTAAAATCCATTTGTGCTTTTATGCATTATAATATAAAATTTTATAAAATGCAAATCATTTAAAGCTCCTTTTTATAAAACAAAACCCCATTTGCTTCGACTTTTTCTAATGCGGCGCCAAAATTGAGCCCAAGAGCTACTTTTTCGGGATATAAGTCGCTTAAAGGGACCATCACAAAAGCGCGCTCTTTTATTCCGGGGTGAGGCAGGGCCAGATACTTCGTGTTAAGCGTTACTCCTTCGTATAATAGCAAATCGATGTCAATTATCCGGGCGGCGTTTTTATAAGTTCGCACTTTTCCCATCGCAGCTTCTATCCCTAGGCAGCACCCCAACAAGGCCTCTGGAGTAAGCTCCGTTTTTATTTTTGCGCAGCAATTAAGATGGTCATCCTGCTTGTCTGGTGCCAAAAAAGGCTCTGTAACGTAAATTGAAGAAATTGCTTCAACTGTGGTCCCAGGCAGCCTTTTCAAAGATTCGATTGCCGTTTTTAGGTTTTCTTCTCTGTCCAAAAGGTTGCTCCCGAGCGCAATGACGGCTTCTTTCATTTAATTGAGTGCCTCTCTTGTCCTAAAAATTTCAACAGCAACGTAATCGAACTCTGCAGCAGTAATCGGAGCTTCGGGCTTTTTTGCACACACGTTTACAGCGCTAATCGGCTCAAACGCTCGCAATATGCTCTGCGCAACGCTTTCTGCAAGGGTTTCTATCAAATCGTACCTGTTTTCTGTGGCAACCTTAACAGCCATTTTAAAAATTTTAGCGCAACTCACCGTATCATCGAGGTTATCAGTCGCAGCAGCCTTGTCCAACGGCATGTATGCTACAATATCCAAAATAAAATTCTGGCCGTCCACCTTCTCTTCGGGGTTCACGCCATGATACGCAAAAACCTTAATCCCCTTAACAATAATCTTATCCAAAGTCATCCCTCCACACTATTCATCGGCAATTTCGGCCCTCAAGATCGCGTCTGCCACTTTTGACGCCTGAACAGCCTCTTTAACGTCGTGAACCCTTATGATATTCGCGCCGTTCAAAATGGCGATCGTGTGCGCGGCAATAGTCCCTGGCATCCTCTCTTCAAACGGAGGGTCCCCACATGGCGTGCCGATAACTCTTTTTCGAGAAGCTCCAACCAGCACCGCAACGCCATCCGCAACATAATTTTTGAAATTTTTAATGGCACAAAGATTTTCCTCATAGCTCTTGCCAAAGCCGATACCCGGATCCACGCAAATTCTGCACTCTTGCACGCCTCTTTTCGAGAGCTTAGCAATCTGCTCCTCAAAAAATGCTTTCATCTGATTCAGCGGCCCATCGTGCATAATCATGCAACCACAGTCGCTGCCGCTCGCAACATCAATCATCTCAGCATCCTTAAAGCCGGTAACGTCGTTTATTATGTCTGCGCCGGCCGCCAGCGCCTCTTTGGCCACAGCCGGATAAAAAGTGTCCACAGAAATCGGGACTCGAATTTGCGGCCTCAAGTCCTGCAAAACCGGCATTAGGCGCGCCAGCTCTTCCTCTGGAGATATTCTAACGCACCCCGGCCGTGTGGACTGCGCCCCCACGTCAATGATGTCCGCACCGTCGCCTTGCATCTGCAAAGCGTGCGCCACCGCAGTCTCCACAGTATTCCACTTGCCGCCGTCAGAAAAGGAATCTGGCGTAACGTTTAAAATCCCCATGACATAGGTCTTTTTGTCCAAATCCAAAACAAATTTGCCCGCGTTAAATGTCCTCATTTGCCGATATCATCTTCATTTTAGTAGATTTAAAGCTTCGTTTCTTTTTTGAAAGTCGTCCTTTAGCGCCCCGTAAAAAGCAGCGGTCTTAGTTTTGGAGCCCATCGCCTTGATGCCGCGCATTGTCATGCACAGGTGCTCCGCCTCTATAGTCACGATGACGCCGTCCACGTTTGCGTTTTCGTAAATAAACCTTGCAACCTGGTCCGTTAGCCGTTCTTGCACCTGAAGCCGCTTGGCAAAGCAGTCCACGATCCTTGCGACTTTAGAGAGCCCAATTATTCGGCCTTTTTGAGGCATGTAAGCAATGTTAGCAACTCCGACAAACGGCAGCATATGGTGCTCGCATATAGACTGCACAGGAATATCCGTTATTGTGACTATTTCTGAATCGCAATTTTCTTCATCAAAAAATTTCAAAAGCTCGCAAGGGTTGGCTTTCATCCCAGACAAAACTTCAGCATACATCTTTGCAACTCGCCGAGGCGTCTCTTGCAAGCCTTCCCGGTCAACGTCTTCGCCCAGCGCACTCAGCAAGTCAAAAACGGCTCTCTCTGCCCTCTGCATGTCCATAATGTTAAAAATTCACTCCCAAAAAACTCAAGCTAAGTTATATTTTACCCCACGCCAACTTTTTTGTCTATACTTGCAATTTAAAGCGAATAATCTGTTTATTGAGGCTGTGAAGTAATCCAAAATTTTAACATTGCTCTTTCTAAAATTTCAATGTTTTAGGCTAAAAAACAATCTCAAAGACATTTTTAAAATTTTGTTTGTTAAAATTTCGGCCAATAACAGATTTTTCTTTTCAACAAAAGAAAAGCGAAGTAGTACGAAGCTACTTCGCATAAAGGAGAAAATTTTAATAAAATGGCGAATAGGTAATAAAAGATTTTACATCTTAAAAAGAGTTTTTGATGTGTTACTGAGGACTTTGTGAATATTTGTCTTTTAATTCTTGAGATTTTTCACAATAATTTCCCATTGCTTTATCGTGCTTTTCACTACCATAAAATTTCTCAATAATTTCTATCAATTCAGCATTTTGCTCGGGGGTACGCCCCTGACCACCATTTTCTTTTTTATGTTTTTCGAGGGTAGCGTTAAGAACATCTTCTATATTTTTGCTTTCTTCCGCACTATATGAAGGATTTGAATCTTTAAGATCCTCAATAGTCCCTTTTTTTAACTCAAAAAGTTCCTTGGCATATTCTTGATTGCCGTTAGCTTCGTTTAATGCTGAACTCCATAAGGCCAGCTCTTCGTCTTTACTTAACGTAGCATTTGCCGTTTTGGCATAAAGGGTTGCATTGAAAAATGTAGCTAACAAAACCACAAAGCCCAGCAAAACAGATTTTGACATTAATTTTTTCATAACATTAACTCCCAACGAATAAAATTTTTGTTTTTTCAATAATCTTATTGTTATATGCTATTTTTGCCAAAACTATTATGAATTGTAACATATATTTATTTAAAAAGCAACATTTTAAACTTAAAATTCTACAAACGGCAATAAGCATTAATTTTTACAACACGCAAAACTAAAAATTGAACTGGCAAAATATAACTTACACCATTGGTGAGTGCGATGGACAATATCCCAGAAAAAATCATAATGCTTTTTTAGAAAAATAAGACCTGTTGCAATATTTTAACAAAATTAGTTGATTTTAAAATATATTTATGTTACAATATGCTAAAAATAAAGTTGGCGGGTGGTGAATTTGAAATTAAGCTGGAATGAAATTACGAATAGAGCTATTAAATTTTCTAGGGACTGGGCTGACGCACGTGGCGAAAAATCGCAGGCACAGCTATTTTTAAACGAATTTTTTCATGTTTTTGGGGTAGATTTAAAAAGAGTGGCTTTGTTTGAGAAGAAAGTCCCGATGGGGCAAAACCGCGATGGATACATAGATTGCCTTTGGGATGGTGTTATTTTAGTTGAGATGAAGTCGCTCGGGAAGAGCTTAAAAAGAGCTTACGAGCAGGCAAAAGACTATGCATTTAACTTGTCCGACGCCGAGCTTCCCGAATACATAATGGTCTGTGACTTTGAAAACATCAGGTTGTACCGGCTTACGACCGAGCAAGTTTGGACATTTAAGGTTTCGAATCTTAAAAATCACGTAAAGAAATTTGCGCTGCTGGCTGGCTATAAATCTTTGAGGGAGACGTATCAGCCCGAAATTGAGGTTAACGAGAAGGCTGTTCAAAAGATGGCCAAACTTCATGATGCGCTGAAGGAAAGCGGGTATGATGGACATGCCCTTGAGGTCTATTTGATTCGGCTGTTGTACTGTATGTTCGCGGACGATTCGAACATCTTTGAGCGCGGCGCATTTTATCAATACATAAAAACTTCAAAAGAAGATGGCTCGGACTTGTCCCGGCGGCTCGCGGAGCTATTTGAAGTTTTGGACATGAACGATGAAAAACGGCTAAAGAACAGGCTTTTGCCAGAAAAAATGAAATCGGATTTTCCCTACATAAACGGCAAATTATTCGCAGAACCCTTGCCATTTGCGTATTTTGACGGTGCGATGCGAAATTTGATTATAGAGTGCTGCGAAATGGACTGGTCGAAGATTTCGCCTGCCATATTTGGCGCGATGTTTCAGGAGGTTACTGACCAAAAGAAGCGCCGAGAACTTGGCGCGCATTATACCAGCGAAGAAAACATCTTGAAGGTGATAAAACCGCTGTTTTTGGACGATTTAAGGGAAGAATTTGAGCTGATAAAGCACGATAAAAAGAAGCTGTCAGATTTTCACGATAAATTAGCAAAATTGCAATTCCTCGATCCTGCCTGCGGTTGTGGGAATTTTTTGATTGTCACATACCGAGAATTACGGCTTTTGGAGCTTGATATTCTGAAGATGCTAATTGACGACGGCGATCAAATTTCACTGGACGCGATAAATACATATTGCCGCGTGAATGTGAACCAATTTTATGGCATTGAGATCGAGGATTTCCCGTGCCAAATCGCGCAGGTGAGCATGTGGCTGACCGACCATCAAATGAATAATCGGGTAGCCGAGCACTTTGGCCTGAACTACGCACGATTACCGCTTAAAGCTTCTGCAACGATTATCCATGCAAATGCTTTGAGAATCGACTGGAACGAGGTTATCCCAAAGGACAAGCTAAATTATATAATGGGCAACCCGCCATTTGTGGGGTATCATCTGCGGAACCAGGGCCAGAAAGAAGATATGGACTTGGTTTTTGGAGATAATTTTAAAAAGCATGGAGTACTGGATTACGTGGCCGCGTGGTACAAAAAGGCCAGCGATTACATGAAGAAAAGCAAAATCGAAGCGGCATTTGTTTCTACAAATTAGATTTCTCAGGGGCAGCAGCCGGCCATTTTATGGACGCCGCTTATCAAGAAAAACAATGCTACGATCAATTTTGCGCATCGGACGTTCAAGTGGGGCAATGAGGCCAAAGGCAAAAAAGCTCAGGTGCATTGCGTGATTATTGGGTTTAGTGATTATAAAAATAATAGAGAAAAGAAAATTTTTGACTCAAATAAACCTAAAAAAATTGACTACATAAGTCCGTACTTAACTGATGCGCAGGATATCATAATTACGGCAAGGGGCCATCCCATTTGCGACGTTTTGGAGATGAATAAGGGCAGTCCAACCGACGGATGGAGGTAATTTATTACTAAGCGAAGATGAAAGGAATCAGATAATAAGAGAAAATAAAATTGCAGAAAAATGGATACGCCCATTTCTTGGTTCAAAAGAGTTTCTGAATGGAAGGAAAAAGTGGTGTTTATGGTTAGTTGACGCAAGTCCAAATGAGTTAAGAAAATGTAAATCAGTGATGAAACGAATAAAAAATGTAAAACAGTTTCGATTTAATAGTAAAAGAATAGAAACACAAAAATCAGCAATTATCCCTAGCTTATTTGCAGAAATTAGACAACCTTCTTCTAGTTACCTCGTAATACCCAGGACTACCTCTGAAAATAGAAAATATATCCCTATGGATTTCATAAATAAACATGTCATTGTAGGCGATACCAATCAGATAATACCAAACGCAACTTTATACCACTTTGGAATTTTAACCTCTAGTATACACATGGCTTGGATGAGAGCGGTTTGTGGCAGATTAAAAAGTGATTACATATATTCCAGTAGTATCGTTTACAACAACTTTGTTTGGCCAAACCCTACAAAGAGCCAAAAAGAAGCCATAGAAAAAGCCGCGCAGGGCGTGCTGGATGCGCGCAAGTTGTACCCGGATAGCACGCTAGCCGATTTATACGACCCAAATACAATGCCTCCAGAATTGGTTAAGGCCCATGAAAAGCTTGATAATGTCGTTAAAGCGGCATACGGTAATAAAGGCTTTGAGACGGAAGAAGAAATAGTAGCAACCTTGATGAAGCTCTATAAAGAGGCTCTTGACAAAGAGAACGCAAAGAAAAAGAGTATATCATAAATTTTGAAAGTTGACGAAAATGACGAAATTGATATGATACGATGATATCGTGAAAAGGCCTATTTAAAATTCTAAAAAAGAAATTAATCGCACCTACAAGGGTGTGATTTTTTATGCAAAAGGTGTGAAATCATGTTGACAGAAATCTTGACAGTTGCAGGCGGGGTACTGCTTGCGGAGATTATCAAGAAGCTTTGCACGTTGACGTGGAACAGGCGATGAGACAGAAAATTTTGCACAGCTGTAAATATTGCGGCAGAGTCCATAACGAAGAGCATACTTCTAACAACAAGCCTGTTAAGCGCAGAAAGATTAACGATGCTGTGCGGTTTAAGAACAGCGTGGTCTAGCACACAGAAAACGGCAGCAAGTTAAGGAATAAGATATTTCTTCTTAACTTATATCTTTGTAATAAAATTTTGAAACTTGCAAAAGACTATAGTTTAGATTATAATTTGCCTTTAGCAACAACCTTTGAATGATAGCAAACAAAAAAATCTGTAAATCTTAATGTAAACTATTTTAAAAGTTCTCACATAACAGCAAAATTCAAACATATAGTTAGATCTTTTGCAGACGACATTTTGCAAAAGAGTGTTGTTGTGTTTTCTATTAAATACAGCTAAACTATGCCTAGACTTGTGTTTAATTAAAACCTTCTTTCAAGCCATTTTATTTCGTAAACAAAATTAATTTCTTAATATATGTCGATCTCATTATTAATTTTATCAGCAAAAATTATAATCCCCCCCAATGATTTCCAATTATTAAACGTATCTTCTTTAAATTAATTCAATTAGAAAAATCACTTTTGTTGATAAAATATTGCTTAAAATTATAAATTTCTCTAGTGCTTTACCTCTAGAAAAAGCTTTTTTATCAATATTTATCGCAGTAGTCTCGTCTTTTTGTACAGTAAACTTTTCCAAAGCTGTGCCGCCTATAAACACTAAATTACCAATATTCAAACCTCCTTAAAGATAAATTGAATTGTCTTTATCATAGCTTGTGGTTCCCCTTTAATATGGGCTAATATTTTAAACTCTTTCTTCGGTGCATCTAATTCACCCCTTTAATTAAGAGATGCCTTTACAACATTTAGCATCATATTTTTTGTCACCATCTAAATCAAATTCAAATTAAGACTAAGTTTCATTCTGTTCCAAATTTTTATTTTAATTTCTATTTCGGAAATATAACTAATTAAATGAATGATATAATTAGATTAAATAATGAATTAAAGGGGATTAATATGAAAAAAAGAGTTCGGAAAGTTATTTTTAGACTAGCATTGTTAAGTGCTGTTGTTAGTGCCAACTGCATTATAGCATCGTTTGCTGTATCAGAAGAAGCCATTTTTAACGAAATGATGAGAAAAAAATCAAGGATAGATTTGCTATGTAAGGCAATAGACAATGGCGATTTGAGTTCTGTTAAGTTTCTTGCTAAAAATTTTGATGTAAATCAAAGAGACTATAACGGAGATTTACCGTTATATGCTGCAGTTTTACTTTCAAACGATGATTACATGATAGAAACGGCTAAAAAAATCGTAGACTTACTTTTAAAAAATGGTGCAGATCCTTTTATGAAGCATGAAAAGGGAATATCTGTTTTAGAATTATTTAAGATGGCAGATCGAAGCTGCTTTAATGAAATTTTTGCAAAATATGGTTTTGATGTTTCAAATGAAGACAGTTTGAACAATATGATTTTAAGCGATATGATGAGAAAAAAATCATTAGCAGACTTATTATGTGAAGCAATTTTTGAAGGTGATTATGATTTAGCTGAATACATCGTTAAAGAAAAGCATTGTTGCGTAAACGAAAAAGATTATAAGGGAAGGTTGCCTTTATATGTTGCACTTTTAGCCTCAAATAGTGCCGAAAATACTTTTCTCAACGGAAAAGTTGTCGGAGGAATGGATAATGCTAAAAAAATCGTAGATTTACTTTTACAGTATGGTGCGGATCCATTCATGACAAGTGAAAAGGGAATGTCTGTTTTAGAACAATTTAAGATAGAGGATAAAGAAGGTTTTAATGAAATTTTTGCAAAGTATGGTTTTGACATTTCATGAAAAGTATACTCAAATAATTAATTTTTATAAACATCAATGAATTAAAAGCATTGTGTAAGATTTTTGCGCGATTTATCAATTACAACACTGGCAACGTATAGCCTTTTAGCAGTTGTGAGTATTACAGGTTTGGCATTATTACCAGAAATAGGGGACTCTTCTTCGCAGCAGCAAAATCATCAGTCCAGATTTTCGTCATTCTACGATGTACCTGTAGGAATAGATAATGTTCCGTCAAGTGTAAATGGACAAGATAATGTGCAAACTGTAATAAGTAGACTAAATTATTCATTAAATAATGGCGGAGAAAATACTTTAACTGTTATAGGTGGGAGCGTTAATGAAACTGGTATATTTATATACCTCAAACAATAGGTGATTATGCTGTTACAGCAATGGCCTCTAATGCATGTTTTGGGGGTAATCCTAGATGTATAATTGTACCTAGGCGTATTTATAGAGATATAGAAGCAAATACGAACCGTTTCCATGAGTTTCTTAACAATAATCGAGGTTTGTCGGGAAATCACGCTTATCTTTATGGTGAAAATAGTCAGGTGTGAACCAATAAATAAAAAATTTGCTAGCAGGTCCTGGTTAGAATGGCTCATGAGGGCCTCTTATTAAATTAAGAAACAGCCTCTAAATGGGGGCTGTTTCTTTTTTTATTTTCAAAAAGATATGCAAAGATTTAATCATAAATTTTCAATAAAAAACCAGGTTTATTCGCCAAAAACGTGCGAAACAATATTAACACAGCTATTTTTATAATTAATAATTTTGTAAATGTAAAAGGCAGGGGGTTAAATTCTATTAATTCAAACTAAGCGCCGTGTACATAACAAAACTTAAACGATTATAAATTTTAGTTTGCAACAAAATATGTCTTTGTTCAATCATATTGTTTATTTAACTAGGACAAAACAACCTAGCAGAAAATTTAAAAATATGATATGGACAACAACACATTAAAAAAAGGAATTGGAAAGTGAATATTTATGGCTGAAATTATAGGGAAAATCAGTAATTTTTGTAAAATTAAAATCAAAAAAGCAAATGCTAGAAAAGCAAAGAAAAAATATTGTATCCAAAAAACGCTTTCGGTTATGCTCAGCATTGCTTTAATGATGGCGTTTATGCCACAAAAAGTATTTGGTATTGACGACTATGTAGAGGAAAACGGGAACTGGATAATCTACACAGCACAGGGTTTGGTGGCCTTTCGTGACGCCGTTAACGGGGGAAACTCATTTGGAAAAAGCACAGTTACTTTGGCAAACGATATAGACCTTACTTCTGTATGCAGTGTGGACAGTCCGTGGGTTTCTATAGGCAATTATTCGAACTATAACAGCTACAAATCTTTCGCCGGAACTTTTGACGGAGCTGGACATAAAATCTATGGCTTATATATTGACGGTGCGATTGATAATACAGGCTTTTTTGGCTATGTGTCAGATCATACTGGGTACGGTTATCCAGGAATCGTTAAAAATGTGACACTGGAAAAAGTGAATTGCAAAGAAGGTGGGGGCAAAGGAGTCGGTGGTCTTTCTGGCAGATCTTCTAGTGCCAAATTTCAAAACTGTACGGTTATTGGGACCATCTGTGGTGGTGACTGTGTTGGCGGGATAGTTGGTGGTAGCTATAACGGTAGTGCACAAATTAGTGGATGTTCCTTTAGCGGCACGATTTTTGCTACTGGAGAAAAGGTCGGCGGAATTTATGGTGGAAACACAGATAGCGGATATTACGATTATACTAAAGGAATTTTAAACCACTGCTCATGTAATAATACTACTGTCAATGGTAAAAAAGAAGTTGGCGGTGTAGCTGGAGCTTGCGAAAGTATTTCGGACTGCAGTTTTGATGGTACGGTTGAAGCTTCTGAAGACGATGCTGGCGGTATTGCCGGTATAGCTGATAACACTGCGAAGTGTTTGTCTAGAGGCAGTGTTAGCGGAAATAATGAAGTTGGTGGAATTACTGGCTCATTTAAAAGTTCGGTAAAGGAATGCGGTTCGGAAGCCAATGTACAAGGTCAACGTTATGTTGGAGGAATAAGTGGTTGCGCATATACTAAGTCTGGTGGTAATTCCAATATAGATATCCTTCATTGCTACTCTACGGGAATTATTAACGGTGCTAGTGAGATTGGTGGTATTTTGGGTAGTGCGCCCTCTACCTCAACGAAGATTAGAATATTTTGCTGCATCTGTGCAGGGCCGATTTACGGCACTGGCTTTGAGTATGATAACTCAAGAACCCTGTGCTATATAGGCGGAATTATGGGTTACGACTTAATTTGTGTGTGCGATAGTTGCGTATGCCTTTCGCCAGAAATTCGGGGAACAGGTGACCCAAATAAGGACGTTATCGCATTTATAAGTGCGGCTTATTTGAATGACCGCCCAGGCACAAGTTTTTATAGTGGATATGGAGACCCTGTGACGGGGGATGATATACGCTGTTTCTACCGTTCTGATTTAGGTCCGGCGCCAGGCGTTGGATACGACGGGAACCCATATGATATTGTTATGGGATGGCAAAAACTCTTTAAATACGCCGATTTGGCAGATTTCGATTCGCGAGCTTGGATATTCCCCAATATAGACCTAACCTCGCTTGCGTATTCTGTGGCGGCTTTGCCGATAGCAAGGAATATGAGCTTTGAGCAACATCCGCGGATTCGCTACCTCAATGACTACTTTTATTCTTGCAAAGCTGAAGATGTTAACCTATTGCCGGCTGATATACCTCGTGTGGACCTAGGTGATGGCTACTTTAGGCTTTGGATGAACGAAGACTTTTACGATTATAAAAAAGGCACACAGCTAAAGATAGTCGATCCGATTGTTGGCTGGGTGCACAAAGACGATCCTAATGGAGCGGTGCTAACTGAACTTGGGTCAGCCGACGAATATAGTGCAAGAGAGTTGGTGGCGACATTTAGGCAGGACACAGGGAGAGTTTTAGAAGCTCCCGTAGGTGACGGCACAGTCGTAAGAGTAATTGACACTTACAACCAAATCCCAGAAAATTGGCGCCTAGTTGTGGAGCCAGTTAACGGAGATTTGCAGAGTTATGGCTATGACCATGCACTTGCAGCCGAAACCGAGCACGGAAAGCTATTTTTGATATACTTTGTGAACGAAAAAGGCGAAAAAGTGGGCGAAGTAAATCTTGATAAGCCTGTGAGAGTGATGGTTCCGGTGCCTCTATATTACGATATTAATGATCTAAAGGTGTTCTTTGTGGATCCTAACGATAAAGACACCGAGCACAAGCTGATAGGAACAGAAATGATGAGTGACCACAACTACGCAGTGTTTGAAACGCCGCACTTTAGCCCATATGCCTTGATTGATATCTTAAATGAGCAAGAAAAGGCCGAGCAGGCTAACTCGAAAAACCCAGCTACAAGCGATGAACTTTATACAATGGGCGCAATTGTAGCGTCGGGAATACTTGCAGGAGCTTTCTTGGTACTGTTTGCAAAGTTTGCTTCAAGCAAAAAAAGAAAAGCGAATAAGCTGATTTAATTTAAATTTAAACTTAGAAAAAGACAAAAAATGGTCCTCGGCGCGTTAAACCGGGGATCATTTTTACAGATATAACACAAATTGAAGGAGGAATTTAAGATGAAAAGGAATTTAAAGATCCAATTTTTTGTTGTTTTCATGGCAGTCATAGTGGCCTTGTTTAATCTTACACCGCAAGTTATTGCTAATGATGACAAAGGCTCAACAGCTTCCATACCAATAGCGATGGCAACGGACAATAACTATGTTGTTCCGACTTTAGTGTCTATTGTCTCGGCCTCAGAAAATGCTAACCCCGCAACAATGCTAAGGTTTTACATCATGGTGACGAGTGACTTTTCGGAAGAAAATAAGAGCAAAGTTCAAAAATTAAACGAAGATTTAGCAAACTGCGAAATAACGCTAATAGATATGGGCGACGCTTTTAAGGATTTTGAAAAAATATTAAATTAACAAAAGGTTTTAATTTGTTTGTTAAATAAACAGTTCAAAGTAATCCCCAATACACACTATAATTGACAATGCTTTTCTTACGGTGTGTTGCCCAAAATGTTTATTGACAAATCAAAATATTTAATATACTTTGATTTATATAAGTTTTATAAAAAATAATTTTTAAAGAGGTTGATTTTGGGTGAATAAAAATAATTCTTTAAAAATGTCTGTTGCAACTTTGATACTGCTATTAATTTTTAGTCCGGTAAGTGCATTTGCAAGCCTACCGGGCTATGGAATAAATAGTGAAAATAACAACAATGGACCTTATAATAAAATAAATTTAAAGAAACCTTACGGCACAGAAACTGAGGCGAAGTTAATAAAAAAAGATCTTGGAGGGTTTGATGTTTATCATAGCAGAGCTTTTAATGCAGTTCGTAACACTTTTGGAAGAAGTGTGCGCTTGAATGAACTTCTTGGTATAATTAATTCCATTGATGCGTATATGCAAAGAAAAGGGCTTTCAGGTTTACCAAGACTTACCCGAAACGAAAAAAGAAGTTTTGCTTTTTTAATTAAGTATATTGAGAATAATTATGAGTTAATAGTTCCTTACTTTCAGTATATTACGTTGTGCGACCAGGCAGGGATCCCGATTCCTTTAGATATATACCCTTAATGATAATTTTAAATGAGCTAAAATTTAGATTAAAAAACAAAATGTGGCTTTTAAACTGAAAAATTTTTAGGCTTAATCTTTGTGAGTATTTTAATATTTATCCCTTACTAATGCTTTTCATTTAGAAATATCATTAGATAGCGTCCGTATGCATAAATTGTGGTTATTATATTTTTAGTTATGATGTTATACTTTAAATTTGTTTGCAAAGATTACAAAAATCACATCGAAGTTGGATGTGATTTTTTTAGACTGGTATAAATAATTTAGAAAAATCGCGTGCTTAACTAACAAAAAATAGATTTAATTAACATTAAATTATATATTACATCATTTTATTGGACATATTGCACTATTAATTTAAATATGATATACTATAATTATCAATTTTGCGAAAAGGAGATGTCTAATTTATGAGATATGAAATAAAAGACGATAAAATAAAAATAAACAATACATATTATACATCGAAACAGCTAAAGGGATTTTCAATATTGTTTGCCCTTTTTAGCGTTTTACTTATTTTATTAGGTTCAATTACCTTGCCCCTGGGAATTATACTCATAGGGCTTGGTTTATTTTTTATTTTAACTAGCATTGGTTACCGGACATATTATAAAGCTTTAGAAAAAGCTAAATTTGAAAGTTTAATAAAAAGCTCACATATAGAAGATTCTGATAATATAGCTAAGCCAGAAGAATCCGATTTGCACAAATTAATTAATGACAAAGTTACGCAAGAAGATGAAATCCGAAACACGTTTGACAATATCGAAAGTGAACAAAAAAATACAGACCTAACTATACATGGCAATAATGAAAACATAGGGCACAGCTATAATGAAGCAAAAAATGTTGATAAGTCAAATTGGAAAGAAAGTCTATTTTTTAATAAGTATTTAAATAAATCTATTGTTTCTAAAATGTCAAAAAAATTTATAGCTATAGACTTGGAAACAACTGGATTGAGTAGTTTTGATAATAAAATTATTGAAGTTGGAATGGTAATGTTCGAAGATGGTATCCCCACCGAACGATATAATCAGCTAATAAATCCTGGTATAAAAATCCCTTTGCATGCCTCTGAAATTAACGGCATATATAATGAAACTGTTAAAGACATGCCAATGGAAAATAAGGTTTGCCCTAAAATAATTGAATTTTTAGGTGATGCAATGGATGGAGATACGATTCTTTGCGCTCACAACGCGGAGTTCGATATTTCATTTTTACATGTACTATTTAACAATAATAACCCAGAGGGTTGTCATATTAATTATGTGGACACGTTGCATTATTCTCGAGATATGTTTAATTTGACAAATTATAAATTGAAAACGATTGCTAGTGCATTTGGAATAAAAAATGAAGGACCTCACAGAGCAGAATTTGATGCTGAAACATGTGGAAAAATTATGACAGAGATTTTAACGATTAAAAAAATGGATATTTCAAAAAAATGTGATATATTAGATTTTACGCCAAGAGAAAGAGATATATGTAGAAAAATAAAAACAATAATAAGAACGAGATGCAATAATATAGACCTATTGAGGTTCTATAAACCAAATACAAAATTTATTAGAGTTCAATGCCTATTTGACGTAATTAAATTTAACTGTTTAAAAGATATTAATTATTTACTTGTCCCAAGACTGGATGCTGAAAAATATAATCTTGAATTTAATAATAATAGTAGGGACAGCTATGACAACGTTAAGATTGAATTTAAAAGTATAGAAGATTTAGATAAATACGGCAAATATATTTCTGATAAATATATGAAAACAGAAAAACATGCAAATGACTATATTGAAGCTTCAAAAATACATCGGGAAATTGCTAAGGAGAAAATGAGCAAGACTATTAATATAGTTGAGTAAAAAGTTAAAATAATTTAACTGGAATTTTTTAATTCATTTTTTATTTTTTCATAGTTCATAATTAATATTTCTTTTAATAAACTATAGGGCTAGCTATTTTATAAAACAGATATATAATCAATCGTTCTGATATCGTTAATAGTCGTGCTATCAAATTGAAAAATTAACCTTTATAATAAAATTTTAGTATGCGATATAAAAAATCACGAACAAAAATTTAAAATTAAATATTTTCTCTTTGACTGTGTTTTTAATTATACTTTTTAAATAAATTAAAAATCTTCGGACCTTAATCAAACCTGGATTTTCTTATATACAATCTGTTTTTTTGAGATTCAAATGGATTATTTCTAAAAGAGAAACTGCTTTACTTTTTTGGGGTTTTTAATAAATTTATCATATTTTTTAAAATTTTATAAACATATTTTTAATTAAAATTCTACAACCGTTTTTTGTGCAAATATTGTTGTTAAATTATTCAATGGCCTCTATTTTGCTTGTCCAAATTATCAATAAAAATTAATTGCTTATTACACTTCATTCATAAAAAAAGTCAAATTAAGTTTGGAATATTTATTCCATTCAACTGGTTCTGTGAAATTTTTTGTGATCAGTTTGTTTTTGGTGTTTTTTAGTTGATTTTACTCACAGTAAAAATTTTATTTTTTTAAACTCCAAAAAAAGGCGTCATTTTTGAAAATAAAAAGCTGGATACTACGTCAACCGCTGACGAGATGAGCACTATGATCGCTATGCAACCGCTTCGGATCATATATAGTTTTATGCCGTTACGTACGACTTCTGATCTGTCTTTCAAAAATATCATCGACGAAAAATGGTTAGAAATTTTCATCGACTCGCGCGCCATCAGGAGCACTGCTACGGACGAAATGAATATTCCTGGTAAAAAGACTAGTGTGTGAAAGATGATTCCTTTTAGCCCGTAAACAGAATACAGGTAGCTCTCGGTGAGGCCTATGCAGATGCCTCTTATTAGTGGAATTATCGGCGCTAAGATGAATCCCCACATCGACAGGCCTATAAAAAATGATATTATTACAAAAACGAACGTTGATGATATCGAGGTTATGAACACTTCTAGCAGTGTTTTTGAAAATCGCTTTTTAAAGTCGCTCAAAAATAAGACGTTTATTAATCGCATTACGCCGCCATCTGCGTACTTTAGCAATATTGCTCCCAAAAAAATTCCGATCAGCAAAAACATCGATAAAAAAATTAGCAGTTTATTATTAATTAAAAACGTCCGGATGTTTATTTTTTTAATCTTGCGCAGGCCCTTTTTTAAACTTATTATGTTCATAAACTTTCTCCAAAATTTTATTTTCTGTAAAAATATTATGAATAAAAAAAGGATAATATGACCCTACCTCAACAACAAAAAAACTGCCCGATGATGTGCGGTTAAACACATCTCGAGCAGTCTTTCTTTTTGTTTTCAATTAATCGTTATTCTTCATCTTCGCTGCTAAACATATTAGAATCTTTATGTTGTGAAAAATTTCCGTCCCTATTTTTTCCTTGTGGAATCGCATTAAGGTCTATTTTCTTCACAGGCTCTGCCTCCGGCCAGTCGTCATCATTTTTATCGGCGCTAGAAGTATCTGCTTTACTATTATTATTAGCCGCAGGCCTATCGCTAGCATTATTAGTTTCCTTTATTGTTCGACCAATTCCTTTAAATCTGTCATTTTCAGTCGCATCCACTGCTTGATCAACAGTAGTTCTCACTTGAGTCTGCGCATCTCGTCTCTGTACATTTTGCTGTTGTTGTACGCCTTGATTCGGTGGCTGATTTCCCTGCTGTTGCGCTTGGCCGTTTGCCGCCGAAGGATCATAGTAATTAGGGCCACTATTATAAGGATTCTGAGGTTGTTGCTGATTATTCTGATTCTGTTGAACTTGAGGCGGCATGTTCGCCAGGTTATCTAAAGAAGAAGGCAGCGTTCCAGCCAAGTTTATATCCTTCGGATCAATCTCAAAGCTAAACCAACTTTTGACCTTGTTCCAAGCTCGTTTGTACCAAGGATCAGCTTCAGGTGGGATAGTCCACGGAGGATCAACACCAGGCTCAACCTCCGGTACAACCCATGGAGGATTATCTTCTTGAGGAATAACCCATACAGGATCTTTCTCAATCAAAAATTTGCTTTTAATTTTGTCACATGCCCATGCTCCACCACTATAAATTGGCTTCCAAATGAAGTCAATAAGACTGGAAGCGTACCCAGCAACACCGTGCGGGACAAAAAAGCTAACAATACGTGCGGGCCTGGAAGGGCCTGTACCTAAGGCAATTTCGGCTTTTCTTTCTGTATCTTCGTCGGCTGTGCTGCCGTCTGGCAAACTAGAAGTAATTTCTGTCGAAAAACTGATGTTTAATCTATAAGATAACTGCGATGTTGATGAATATGAACGCTCTAACAATTTTCTCAATTTAGCCGCCTCTACAGAATTGTTTACCATAATGGCCACATATTGAACCGGATTATTTCTAGAAAGAGTTCCTAAAATTTTGCTAGAATAATTTGAAACATTAATTCCTTCTTGGTCGTCAGAGTGATTTTTGCAAAACTGGCTTTTTTTCATCGCATTTTGTGTATTAATTGCCTTAGATTCTTTATCAGAAAAATAATTTTCAAAATTTCTCGGATATTTATACTCATCCAATTTAAGGAATTTTGCATTTCTCATTAAACCAAATGGGTCTCCCGGATCAACATCTGGATTTTTTAAAATATTATACCCTTTCATCAAAACTCTGTTGGATATAGCCTCTCCTAAAGTAAGTCCATTAACATCTTGAATTTCTTCATAACGTTTTTCACTTTCTTTTTGATTTTCCTTTTTTTCTCCAGCTCTTACCTTATTTGCCTGTAACGTTTTTGCTTCTTGTTCAGAAATAGGAACTAAGCTATATTTAAAAGGTATTCTATTGATAGTCATTTTAAAATCATTTGCACTGCAGCCACTATCAGATATTAAAAATCTAATACCAAGACCCAAAAAAATTCCTCCACCACTAAGCGCAACTAACTTTGGGGACCCTTTTACTATATCCACATTATATTTCCAGGAACCAAGAGCTGCACCACCGGCCGCACCTAACAGGGCAAATAATGAAGTTGCAAATGTATGGCTAATAGGCCATATCGCGTTTTTAAATTTGTTCCACGCAATCCACGAAACGGATGGAGGCGGGGACACTTTAATATTAGCCTTAACATTTGGCATAAATTTTTGAGGATTTTTAAGCTTAAATTCAAGAAGCCCTATACAAAACGATGACATAGAAGCATCAAAATAAGGCATATATTGTTGTGTTGGGTTTATATAGTTTGCACTTACAATATCATCACTATCTGACGACATTGTAGTTTTTATATTCAATGCAGAACTTTTTATATCAAAACAATTTACCAAAATAAAAAAAGACAAGCTTAACGCAACAAATCTCCTCATAAAAACACATCATTCCTTTAATTTTCTATGGTTTAATTATACTACATTTACCGCTAATAATCAATTTTATCTGAAAATTTCTCCCATTTATATAACTAAAAACAACAAAAACAAAAAAATATATTAATTTAGCGAATAAACCAATATATTGTTCATAATATATTTAAACAACTTATTTTTTTATTTAATTTAAACAACTGTCGCAATTTATCTGGGTTCATTGCAACATTTTTTCTAATTTGTCGTACAAAACTAAGCTTTGATTTCTTTCATTGGCTTAATATGCACATTACGGCTAAACAGCAAAAATAGCAAGTACAATGCCATTCCGCCGGCTAGCACATATATTAAACCCGTTGAGGCTTTTGATATACCGCTGCCTATGTTTGCCGAGACCAACATCGGTGCGACCGCTTCGCCTATTTTTGACGCTAGCAAAAACAAAAACGTCGCGGTTACTTTGTCGATGTCCGGTTTTATTCTATATATTTCTTCCAAAATCACGTTCAGGCCGAATCCGTCGGCGATTCCCAACAAAATTACTGATACTATAACGGTTACAAGCGTGTTGTACACGGAGAACAGCCCGATTGACAGGATTATAAACGCCACGTATAAAAATGTGGATCTCTGCACGCCGAGCCATTTGATCATCAGTTTGCTGCTCACGCTCGAAGTATAGGCGCTTAACATAAAGTTTATCATCATGAGCCCAGATATAATCGACTGCGAGAGGGTTATCTCGTTGCCGTAAAGTGGCACGCAATACGATATAAAGACGCTTGCCATGTACACCGGCACGATTATCAGGAGCATGTACACGATGACTTTTGGCGCTTTGAATATGTTTATCAGGTTGTAGAACGAAAATTTGTCGCCGGTTTTGTTGCTCTGCTTTAGGTTGGTAATTCCAATGAGCAGCACGCTGGCGGCTATTAGCACGGCCTCTAGGATGAACACGAAGGAGTATGACGACCTTTCGGAGATTAGACCGCCTATCACAACTCCGCAGCTGTAGCCGGCTATTCGGCCCGCGGCCACTGTTGCCAAGAGCTTTACCCTTAGCGCTGCGTCTTTTTCGAATATCGCACACAATTTTGTAGACGAAATCAGCGCCGCCATGCCAAGACCCAGGACTCCCCTTGCCAGCGAAAATTTAAATAAATCGTCGCAAAATCCGCAAGCTACCGATCCTGCTGCGGCTAGCGCTGTTCCGGCGATTATCATTTTTTGCATCCCAATTTTGTTCACGACAAACAGGCAAATCAGCAGTCCAAATATCGTTGCAACGGCGCCTGTTGTGGTTGGTAAGCTCACCAAAAAGTTCGATGCTGCCGAGAGTTTGCTAAACAGCTGGTACGACACAATGGACACAAAGCTTGAGTCTAGCCCCAGAGCCAAAAACAGCACAAAAAAGAAAATTCGTAGTCCGCTTGGGTTGAGGTCTTTTTGAGCCTCGATTTTTTCTTGCTCACGCTCATTTTGCGGCCGGTTTATGAACAAACTTATTTCGATTGATATCAGGATCGTCACCAAAATTAAGATCAGCGCTTCAATCAGCAGGTTGACTATGTTTTTGTTGACGAGCTCTTGGTTCACCTTGTACTCGACGTTTATATAGTAGTTTTGGTCTAGAACCTGGATTTTATTTGAGATAAAACTATTCTGGGTCGTGCTCCTTCCCTGCTGCAAGTCACTCACAAAGATTTTGACAATCTCATCTATGCCACCATAGATATTTTGCAGGTACTCCTCCAGGCCGGTTATTTCTTCAAACGGAATGCCTTGCTTTACCACGGATTCGATGTCTCTGTCGATGACGTTGGACACAATGTAGGCCATTTTGTTTAAGGAGTCCTGGTACTCGTTGGTATAGTTGGAGAGCACATAGCCGCCCAGCGCAATCTGCGAGAGCACCAGCGACGTCATTAAAAGCGTTTTGAAGGATTGGGTGGAAATTCCGCCCGTTACGCTGTTTTTTGAGATAGCACGATATATGGCAAAAGATATCAGCATAACCGCCAGCAGCACGACCGCGCTGACCAGCAAGATCGATTTAACGTAGTCGAGCGTCAGTTTATTCACGTAGTTTTGCGACAGACGTAAAACGATTCTATGTTCGCTATCAATTAACGCTGAGCAAAAAATCCCCGACCGGTTGCTGATATACTCCACCGATGCGATGTTCTCGGGAATTTCAACATCAGTTGCGCCGGCTTGCGAGATTATCTCATTTTTAGAGTTTATCACGCTCACATTCAGGATATCCTCCGAGATATTGAGCGTCTCAGTCAAAAGGTCCTCCAGACCATAGAATTTCTCTATCGTCTTGCCAAAGCTCATAGAATAATTTATCCTCTGTATGGCGCCGCTCGTGCTCGTCAGATTCGCATTTGTGTAGACTTCGGTTATCATGTTGCTGTACGACATGACGTTTAAAAGCGAAGACAAAAACACCAGCGGAATCGAGACCAAGATAAATATCACCAAGAATCGGGAATACGACAGCTTTTTCTTCATACTAACATTGTCTCCTGTTAACTTTTTTGGCGCGCGCACTTAGCTCACGTATATTGAATCTATGATCAGCAGCGTTGATAGTGGGATTTTCAAATTTATAAGTTTCGCGACCTCGTAATTTAGCGCGATTTTTGGGGTATCGTCGTTAACTTGCTCCAGCTGATCAAACGGCGTGCCCTCCAAGTAAGATTTTATCTGGCTCGCCGCAAAATAGCCCTGCTCCATGCCATCGTTTATCACAAAGCCGATCAGCGCGCCATACTCCACTTGCTGCTCGCTCGTCTGCGCTATTGTGAATATGTTATGCGCATAGATGTCCGATTTTAGCAGCTCTTTCAGCCTTTCGTTCTCAATCGTCGCCGTGGTTATATACAGGCTGTCGATCCCCTCGTTAGAAAGCTCCCGGTAGGCTTGCTTCAAATTTTTATAGTACCTCTCGTAATCGGCGTCATTTTGGGCTTCTATCACATGCTTTTCTACAACCTCAAAGCCCAGGCTGCTCGAGAGCTTTCGAAGCTTGTCTATTGCCGAATAAGAGAAGGCCTCGGGTGTGTCCTGATACACCACGCCTATTTTCTTGAAATTAAAAATCTGATGGCTCGCGATTATCTGGCGTTCGTAGCGAGTCCGGTCAACGTGCGCAAAGGAGTTATCGCTATATCTCTCAGTTTCACTCTTCACAATCCCCGCAGAAATCGGATCTGCACAGGCCAGCACCATAAATTTATTTTTCTTCTCGTGCTCCAAAAAATATTTACCCGCCACCGTGCCCATCACAATCACAAGGTCAACGTCGTCCCTGTTCACCATGGCGGCGTACTCGCCCTCGGGCATATTCTTCATGTTAAAGTACATGTCCCGCACAAGTTCAATTTTGTCCGAGCGGTAATTGCTGCAGATATCGCGCCAAATCTTAGAAGTGTCGGCCTCCTTCAAGTCCACTTTATAGCTGCTCTCAACCAATCCCAACTTCTGAAAGCCCGCAAATATTCCCGAAAGCTGCCGCGAAAAATTGTCAAAAGGCTCGCTCTCTACATAGCCTATCCGCAGTTTAGTCGGCCTGCTCTCAGAACAAGTCGTGAAATTACCCGCACACAAAGGAATCGCAAGCGCCACTATCAAAATCAAGCAAAAAAACTTCTTCATCCAGCAACTCCTCTCGGTGTAGTCAGCTTTACAAAGCACACAAAAATTTGTTAAAAATTCACTTTATTGTATTCAATATATATTATTATTAAAGCTTTTACGCGTTGCTGTGAATTATTTTCACCTCTGGTTTTTGCAAAAAAATGTCCCCAGCGCAAAGCTAAGGACTCTTAAAATTACTAAAATTTTAATTTTGTCGCGATTAATTTACCGGTGTAACCAGAAAAACTTGGTCATAAGCGGCATTCAAAACCTTTTTGCAAATTTGGGCTTTTTCTTCATCGTCAAAAATGCCATAAACCGCCGATCCAGTCCCCGTCATGCACGAATTTAGCGCCCCGTTCTTTTTTAACATCCCTTTTATTTTTGAAACTTCCTCAATATTCAGCACACTTTCAAATCGGTTATAAAGATTTTTAGCTATGCCGCGCAAGTCCTCGGCCTTTATTGCAGATGTCAAGCGGGATGCTGTCTGGAATCTTGGCATTGCTGCACATCTATCTGAGGCCTCGTACGCGCTTTTTGTAGAGACAGAAAAATTCGGCTT
>CAQKRU010000008.1 GCA_948823415.1 uncultured Eubacteriales bacterium | reverse complement strand
TGCCGTAATTCGAGCCCGTCATAACGCCGGCCTGCCACCCCAGCAGCGATGTCACCGGAAAGCCCAACTTCTCAATAGCCATGGCCAAAAGCGCTATAGAAATCTGTTCGCCAGAAGCCATCAAAACGTCCATTTCTCGCTTAGAGCCACTCGTGTTTATCTCGTTCGCCTTCTCAATAAGCTCATCGGTCATGTTGCCCTGCGCCGAAACAACCACAACCACGTCGTTGCCCTCCTGGTACGCCCTCGTGATGATATTCGCAACGTTAAAAATCAACTTTGCATCCGCAACAGATGTTCCGCCAAACTTTTGAACGATTAAGCTCATAATTGTCCACATCTCCATAAAAAATCTTCTGCGCGCGCTCCCAAAAACGCGATTTACACTATCCATTATATTAAAAATTTCGATTTATGTCTCTACGCTTTATTCAAAAACATCGTCTGGAAGCGGCTCATGCCCCGGAATAATAACTTCTGCATTCGGCACCTCTCCTGGCTCCGCCCTGTTAGAGCTATTCTCCGTACCAAATTCACCACCACCACTGGTCAAATTTGAGCTTTCTACATATCCCTTAGGCATATTGTTAGTCGCAAAATAGCCAATCGCCGTAGGAGCGCCGTCATCCGTCGCGGCGAACTCTCCGCTATTTAACCGGTATCTGCAGGTTCTCACGTTTGGGTCAAAAATATACGTTTTTGCCGCTTTGCCAGCCAAAAACCTCACCATAATCTCCCGCCATATCCGCTTTGCATAGGCCGTTTCGCGAATTCTCTTGGGTGAGTCATAGCCCGTCCAAATTCCAGCCACAGCCTCTGGCGTGAGCCCCACAAACCAGCTGTCTTTGTCGTCGTTCGTAGTACCGGTCTTGCCCACTACTTCCCAATTCTCGATATCCGCGCCTCTACCGGTTCCGGCAACGATTACCTGCCTCAACAACCGATTCATAATCGTTGCCGTTTGTGAGCTTATCGCCCGTCTGCCGATGTTATCGCGATTATCCAGAAGCACCTTGCCGTTCCGATCCAAAACATAAAAGTACGTGTACGGTCGGTTATACATGCCTCCGTTGCCAAAAATCTGGAACGCTGCCGTCATCTCGCGCACAGTTACGCCGCCGTGAAAGCCTCCCAAAGCCAAAGCTCCGCCAGAAGTCCTGTCCTCAGGGTCAAGATGCGCAAATCCAAGCTTTTGAGTCAAAAAGTCAAAACTCTTCTGATAAGTAATCTCCTGCAAAACCTGTGCTGCCGGGGCATTCGCCGATTGTTGTATCGCCCAAACAAGCGGAACTCTGCCTTTATAAGACTTATACCAGTTGTTGGGCCCCGGCTTGCCTCGACCATAAAAATTCGGCAGCGGCTCGTCTTTCACAACGGAGCCATAGTTATAGAGCCCCATATCGATCGCAGGCGCATACACAGAAATCGGCTTTATGCATGATCCAGCCTGACGTTTCGCAGAATTAGCCCGATCAAACAGCATATTGCCGGTCTTTTTGCTCCTCGAACCTACGCTCGCCAGCACTCTGCCGTCATAGTCCATCATCATGTAACCGAGCTCCAAGTTCTTGTCCTTTGGCATAAGCGATTCTGTCGATATCACCGACTCCGCGGCCGACTGCGCTTTTTCGTCCACCGCGCAGTATATCTTCAGCCCCTGTTTGAACAAGATGTCCTGCGCCGACGCCCGGCTTATCTTGTACTTAGCCATCAGGTCCTCGACGATGTCCTTAAACAGCGCCTCCACATACCAGTTGCGAATCGGCACATTCGCCGCCACGCTCTCGGCCTTATGGCTCTGCGAAAACGCCAGGTTCTTGGACTCTTCCATCGCGTGATCAAACTCGTCCTGACTAATCTTACCTTGGTCCAGCATTTCAGACAGCACAGTCTCTCTGCGCTCCTGATTATTTTCCGGATAAATCAGCGGATTATACTTAGTCGGGTTCTGCGTGATGCCAGCAATAGCGGCGCATTCCGCTAAAGAGCAATTCTTGATGTCCTTGTCAAAATAAGTATTCGCCGCCGCCTGGACTCCTCTGCAGCCGTTGCCAAAGTTCACGATGTTCAGGTAAAGCTCCAAAATTTCGTCCTTCGAATATTCTTTTTCAAAGTTTATCGCCCGGAAGATCTCCTTAATCTTCCTTGTTATGCTCACGTCGTTGTCGCCCGTCAGGTTCTTGATGGCCTGCTGCGTCAACGTAGAACCCCCATAGCTCCCGGTTCCCAGCGCCAAATTGCATACTGCGCCCATCGTCCGGATCCAGTCTACACCATGGTGCGCATAAAATCGCTTGTCCTCTATTGCGATTATCGCGTCTTTCATGTGCTGCGGCATCTCGTTAAAGTCCACCCAAATGCGGTTCTCAGCACTATAGGCCTTGTTGTACTCCTTCATCTTGCCATTTTCGTCCATCACATAAATTATACTCGTGAGCTGCAGCTTATTGGCCCGCACGTCGTACTCCACCCGGTCGTTGACCACACTTATAACATACCCCACAAAAATCAGCATAAAAATGGCAACATTAATAAGCAGGATAATCCCCGCAGTGATCAAGCCTTTTGCCAAAAGACTTCTCTCTCCGCAAAGCTTTCTACGGTCCTTCGAGTTTAAATTATATCTACTTATATCCGTTTTCCTCATTAAAAATCTCCTGTTTTTTGCACATAAAAACCAAATATTCCAAAATTAAGTATAATTTAAAAAAATCTTCAAATAATATCACCAAATAGTTCCCAGAATCCCGCCAGGTTCGAGGTGATATCATGAAGAAATTTATAATAGGATCATATTGTTTTGTTTTAATCTGCGTACTAGTCTCATTCGTGGCCATTCCTGTAATGAATCAAAATTCTAAAGCTTCTCAAAAAGTCGAACCCGAAACTCCAGATACTAGTTTATCATATATTGTTAAAGACTTCAATGGTAACATCGCGGTCTTCGAAAATGGCTCCAGCACGCCGTTCAAAGTCACAGAAGTATGCACAAACACACTGCCAAAAGTAGATCAAGAAAGGTTGGCAGAAGGAATCGTCGTCCATAGCCAAGCCGAGCTCAACACCCTCCTCGAAGACTTGTGCAGCTAAACTCGTATTTATATTTTCTCCCAAAGAGGAGCTAAGCTGTAAGCTTAAACTTACAGCCTTATATAAGTATAGTTTGGTAAAGCGGATTCGCTTGGTCTATACTAGGTCCCCCCAATTTACTACTTGCTAATCTAATGTAATAATCCAAACCAAGCAACGCCCTAGTCAATGAAAAATTTTCCCAATTAAACCCTGCGCCGCCTTCTGCCTCTGTGCTAGTTTGCGAGTCTTGACCTCCATTTTGCCCTGTAGGTTGGTCAGTTTCACTTTCTAAATCACCTTTACTTCCGCTTTGCCCTGTAGGTTGGTCGGTTCCACTTTCTGAATTACCTTGATTCCCATTTTGCCCTGTAGGCTGGTCAGGTACGGTTTGGTTACCATAGAAAAAATTTTTAAGCCCGTCCTTTGCAGAAGAGATATATCCATCTACAGTAGTTTTTAAATTATGTGCCTTCCAACCAGCAATAGCACCTCCAAAAAGACTAAAAATGCTAACACCAAAAAGGCTTTTAAGCCCGTAAGCTGAAGCACCAACAACAGCACCCACTTTTAATAGCTGCCCAAGCCCCGAGCCTCCACCACCGTTGGATGTAGAGCTGGATTTTGAATTGGACTTAGATTTGGAGCTAGATCTAGACTCCGCTTTGCTTGTTGCTTCTAATTTATTATTCACAACATTAAAATAATTTACACTTTTACCTTTCAGCCTCGCTTTAACATAAGGGTCTAAATTTGTTGAATAAACAAAATTTAAAGGTATAGTAAGCATTATAGAAAGCGACAATAGCACTGATAATAACCTTTTCATTAAAATCTCTCCCAAAATAACAATTTGTTACAGCTACATTTTAGCACACTTTTTCAAAATTATATTTACTTTTTGGAAAAATAAATAATTTTCTCTGTTAAGCACAAATTTTTATTTTTAGTCCACTCCAAATAGCACATGTAAAATAACCATTAGTAAATAAATTATTGAATCAAATTTAAATTTAGTGCTATTTACCCAACAATTTTTCTTGCAATCTTTTGTAAAAATTTTTATTTCCAAAAGTCACCATACTAACTTTTTTAGGCATGCTACGGACTTTCACCGAATCAGATTCGTCTAAATTCATCACATTATTGCCATCAATGCTCAAAAAAACAGCGCTGCCTTCCCTCGCGCTCGCCTTTATAGTAACAAAATCATCACCAGAAAAAACGATCGAACGGCTAAACATCGCGTGTGCACAAACCGGAGTCATCAGCATACAGTCAAGCTCCGGATCAACTATCGGGCCGCCTGCAGACAAAGAATAAGCCGTCGACCCCGTAGAAGTCGCCAAAATCACGCCATCCGCGCAATAGCTGCACACCTCATTTTTCTTAAAACACACCGAAAAATCTACAACCTTGGCGCTCTCTCCCTTATAAACAACAGCATCGTTAAACGCCCAAAAGGTCTCCACACCGCCACTTGTGTGGACCTTAACCTCCAGCAAACTCCTTTTTTGAATGCCGTATTTACCCGCGACCAACAGCTCCAATTTATCCAATTCGTCTTTTTCAATCCCCGCCACAAAGCCAACCCTGCCAAAGTTTATGCCTAAAATTGGCTTTTCAAATTTCGCCGCGTGCTTTGCAAATCGAATCACTGTTCCGTCGCCGCCTATCGCCAAAACCACGTCGCAAGATGCCACTATATCGTCAATTTCCGCACCAAACATCGCTCTAGCCCCCGCTAAATCTGGTTCATAGCTCTTAGGTAGCCAAACTTCTGCCCCGCAAAGGCTAAGTTTATCTATCACCTGCCGCGCAAATTCGAAAACCCCGGGCTTTGTGATGTTCAAAAAAATCGCTACTTTCATGATGTCCCCCCAACCTTTGTGATCAGCTATTAAGCTCTTCGTGAGAATTTTTCACCAAATCTTCAACATTAATTGAAGCCAAATTTTGCGCAAAATCCGCAGTCTTTCGCAAATAAATAAGGTACTCGATATTCCCTTTCGGGCCCTTTATGGGCGAAAAACTCAGGTCCAGAACGTCAAACCCAATACTCATCGCAAAGCTGCAAATATCGTTCACAACTGCCTCATGCACCGCGCTGTCTCGCACCACACCGTTCTTACCTACATTACTTCGGCCCGCTTCAAACTGCGGCTTTATCAGGCAAACCGCCGTGGCATCTTGGTTCATAAACCTCGTGGCGACCGGCAGCACGAGCTTTAAAGAAATAAACGATACATCCACGCTAAAAAAGTCCAACCTGTCCGGAACCGCAGCCTCATCGATATAGCGTACATTGGTCCGCTCCAAATTGACCACCCGCGCGTCATTTCTAAGCTTCCAATCCAGCTGACCATAGCCCACATCGACAGCGTAAACTTTTTTTGCTCCGTTTTGCAGCATGCAGTCGGTGAATCCGCCCGCAGATGCGCCTACGTCCATGGCGACCTTGCCCGTCAAATCGATATCGAACACCTTTATCGCCTTTTCCAACTTTAGACCTCCGCGGCTAACGTACGGCATTTGTCGACTTCTAACCTCGATCTTAGCGTCCTCTTTTACCATTGTGCCGGGCTTGTCAGCCTTTTGGTTGTCCACATACACGCTGCCAAGCATAATCTCAGTGCGAGCCTTTTCCCGGCTCGGCGCCAAACCTCGCTCAAACAGCGCTACATCCAGCCTTTTCTTGTCCGCCAAAAGCATCAACCCTCTGTGCAATTATTTTCTCCATGCCGTCCGCGTCCAGATTCAGCTTGTGCAGGGTCGCCTCAACCGTCGCCTGAGCAACAAACGCCCCGTCTACCGCCGTCAAATGGAAGTTCCCGCCAAATCCCACTTGAGTCAACTCATAGCCAAAGCGCTCTCCCACGCCGCCAGACAGCATTCCTTCTTCAAATAAAAACACATTTTTAAAATTAGAAGCCGCCAAAACCGCCGCGCTATCGATAGGTTTAATGCGGTTCAGCTTTATGACGCAGGTTTTTATCCGCTTCAGACGCAAATTTTCTTTCGCCAAACAAGCCTGAGAGAACATCCTCCCGTAGGTGACAATAACGGTTTCGCAGCCCATTAAATCGCCATAAACGTCAAACGGCTCGCAGCTACAAGCAAAATCCTCCGGCTTATACATCTGCGCGCCCCTCGGATACCGCACTGCCGCTACGCCCTCAACCTCATATGTTGCCTTTCTCAGCATGGGGCCGACTTCTTCAAAAAAGCTTGGCGCAAACACCGTCACATTGGGGATCGCGTTCAAAAAAGATACATCAAACAGCCCCTGATGTGTCTCGCCGTCTACACCTACAACCCCCGCTCTATCAATGGCCAGCACAATCTTAAGCCTCTGCAGCGCCGCGTCATGGATTATCTGATCATATCCGCGTTGTAAAAACGTCGAATAAACCGCAAAAACCGGGATCATTCCGCCAGCCGCAAGCCCGCTAGCAAACGTGACTGCGTGCCCCTCTGCGATGCCAACGTCGAAAAACCGGTCCTTAAAGCGCTTTGCAAAATATTTAAGCCCCGTACCAAGCTTCATTGCGGCCGTGATCGCACAAATTCGGTCGTCGTCCTTAGCGATTTCGAAAAGCTCCTTCCCAAGCACAGCAGAAAAGTCCCCCGCGGGCACGCCTTTCGCGCCCGTCTTTATGTTAAAGCCCGATAAACAGTGAAACGATTTCGGATTTTTCTCCGCAAACGGGTATCCCTTGCCCTTCACCGTGTTCACATGCACCAAAACCGGGCGCTCCTTCTGCTTTGCCACCTGCAAAACCTTTATAAGCTCCCGCAAATTGTGGCCGTCAACAGGGCCATAGTACATAAACCCCAGATTTTCGAACACCGTGCCGTTATACACCAAATTTTTAAGCGTAGACGTCGACTTTAAGATAATCTTTCGCGTCAGATTGCCCAAAACCGGCACCTTACTGAGGATTTTGTCCACCGCACTTTTCGTTTTCAGATATATCCCTCGCGTCCGGATACCCGAAAGGTAGCGCGCCATGGAGCCCACGTTCCGAGAAATCGACATTTTGTTGTCGTTGAGCACAACAATAAAATTCCGCTTGCAAGCGCCCGCATTATTTATGCCCTCATAAGCAAGCCCGCCAGAAAGCGCTCCATCACCAATCACCGCAACCACTTTGCCCGGTTCATCCCTCAGCTCCTTAGCATTCAAGAGCCCGAGCGCCGCCGAAATCGACGTGCTACTATGTCCGCAGCCAAACGGATCATACACGCTCTCGTCTCTGCGAGGATAGCCCGAAAGTCCGCCCTCCTGCCGAATAGTATCGAGTTGATCTAGCCGTCCAGTCAAAATCTTATGCGTATAGCACTGATGCCCGACGTCCCACACGATCTGATCCTGCGGGCAATCAAAAACCTTATGCAAAGCGACAGTCAGCTCCACCGCACCCAAGTTCGACGCCAAATGGCCGCCATTCTTCGATACAGTCTCTATTATTTTTTCCCGAATCTGCGCGCACAAGACCTCGAGCTCATCAATCGACAACCCCTTGAGGTCCCGCGGCGACGCGACTGAGCGCAAAAGACAATTTTCTTGCATTCCACCAAACCCTTACAATAACCTGGCTCAAATTATATCACAAAAGCGCCCAACAAGCAAGCGCCGCGTTATTTCGGGCTTTATTAAGGCTTTTTATTACAATATGAAGTTTAAATTTGCTGTAAGTCCTCGTCGCTATGCCTTTTTCGTGCTTGGCTTTTTCTCTGATTCCGCGTTGGACTTAGATAAATCCGTTATTTTCTGTTCGGCTGTGTCCAGAACATTGTAGCAAAATTTCGCTATTTTTGTGCCCTCCTCGAATAATTTTAGCGAGTCCTCCAAAGATGCCGCGCCGCCTTCCAGCTTTGCCACGATTTCTTGCAGTTTTTCCAGCTCTGCTTCAAACGATTTGCCCTTTGCCATCACCTTCACCTCCAAAACAAACCCCGGTAACATCGCACTCCACCTTGCCGTCCGACACAATAACGCTGATTTTGTCGCCTTTTTCAACTTGGTCTAAGCAAGAAATCACCCTATTTGCGCCATCGACCGCCACGCAGTACCCCGAGCTAAGCAGCTTAAGCGGGCTGAGAGCCTCCAGCTTGCTAACCGCCAAAAAAAATCCTTCTTTGCTGCTAGAAATAATCTCCTTAAAATTCAGCTTCAGCGCCATCAGCAAGGCATCCAGAGCAATCTTTCTGTCATTAAGCGCCCTGTTTGGACTGCTGAGCGCGCCCTGCTTCGCCAAGCCATCTAGCCTCTTGCGATAGTCTCCCACCCGGTACTGCATCAGGGATTTCATGTAAGAAGCCCAATATTCTATATCCGAAATAAGCTTTTGCGCGTCCGGCACCACCAGCTCCGCCGCCGCAGAAGGTGTTGGAGCCCTTAGATCGGCCGCAAAATCGCAAAGTGTGAAGTCCGTCTCGTGCCCAACTGCAGAAACTATCGGGATTTTCGACCCAGCAATGCTTCGCACCAAGCCCTCATTGTTAAACGCCCACAAATCCTCAACAGCCCCGCCGCCTCGCGCCACAATTAGAACGTCGCACAAGTCCTCGTCGTTAAACCGCTTTATCGCCTGCACGATTTGCTCCGCGGCACCATCTCCCTGCACCAAAACCGGGTAAAAAACGATCTCCGCCAGCGGAAATCTGCGCTTCATCACGTTTTGAATATCCCAAAACACCGCTCCCGTCTCGGATGTTATCACTCCTACCCTTTGCGGACACCGCGGCAACGCCTTTTTGTTCTTTTCATCAAACAAGCCCTCTTTCGCAAGCTTGATTTTTAGCTGCTCAAAGGCCAAACTCAACGCGCCAACCCCGTCCGGCTGCATGTCCTCCACGTAAACCTGATAAACCCCCGACGCTTCGTACACTCCGACTTTTCCGCGCACAATCACCTTCGTCCCGTTCTGCGGCCGAAAGCGAATCCGCCTTGCAAATGCAGCAAACATCACCGCCCGCACCACGCTTTTGTCGTCCTTCAGCGAAAAATAAAAGTGTCCCGACTGGTAATGATCCGTGAAATTCGAGATTTCGCCCGTCAAAAAGACATTCTCCAGGTTCGCGTCCGCGTCAACAAGCGACTTAACGTAAAAATTAAGCTGCGAAACCGTCAGTACATTCATGTTCATCATAATTTTCCCGCCTTTATCGCCGCGAGTACCGCCACTCCGGCTGCATTGTCGGATGAAAACTCAGGTTTACCAAAGACTGCATCACAGCACGAGCTCAACCTCCGCTTTATGATCGCATTTGACATTACTCCACCCACAAAAACTACCGGCATTTCGCCAAATTTCCTCAAAAGCTCTTTGCACATTGCCTCCAACGTGGCGCCCACATGCTCTATGCAAAATCTCGCAACCTTCTCGTCCCTCTGCTGTTCTAACTTCATCATTGCACACAAGTTCTCAACGCCCGACAGGCAGCAGTCCGCGCCCTTTAATGTGGGCCTCACCTTGATGGCTTCATCACAGCAAAGCGCCAACTTCTCAAGCTCTCCCCCGGCCGGAAAGTTTAGTCCCAAATCCACTCCAACCCTGTCGATAAGCTGTCCCGCGGTCAAGTCCAGCGTCTTTGCGACAATCTCCGTTTTAATCACGTTAACTTCGTCCGGCGCCACCAGCAAAGCCTCCGTCGTACCGCCAGAAACATGAAACGCCAAGAATCTTCGCTTAAGTAAGTCGAGCCTCCCTGCAGAGTAAAGCCCCGCCGCGATGTGCCCAGCTTGGTGTGAAAACTCATAACACGGCACATTCAAAAGCTGCGCTATCATCCGGCCAAAGGAAGCTCCCACCGTAAAGCACGGCATGTAGGAACCATCCTCGTCTCGTGGTTTTGCCGAAACCCCCACTGCATCTGGCATTTCAGGCAGACCCTTAACGACCTCTCTAAATACGTCCGGCAACTTGTTCACGTGATGAAACACCGCGTCGTTTTGCCGCAGTCCGATTTCTCCGCTCTTTACCGGCAGCAGCTTTTTCGCCTGTTTCATCGTCCCATCCGAGGCATAAATCGCAACAGACGTCGTATAATTGCTCGTGTCTAATCCCAAAAAACTAGCCATTTTTCTGCTCCAACTCTCTGTTTATGCCCCCCAGAATCCCATTTATAAAGGCTGGTTCCTTCTCGGCTCCATATTTTTTCGAGAGTTCCACCGCTTCGTTTATCGCAACATTTGTCGGAATGTCCTCCCGATGCAGCATCTCGTACACCGAAAGCCTCAATATTGCCAGCGCGACCTTCGAGAGCCTATTTTTGCCCCACTTTAGCGAGAATTTCTCAATAAGCCCGTCTATTTCGGCAAGGTTCTCCAAAATCCCCTCAAAGTAGCTCACAACAAAGTCGTTAAAGTCGCCCGGCAAGCGCTCCTCCGCCAGAATCTTAATCTCCCTAAGCTCGTCCAAAGAATACCCGGTAAAATTATTTTCAAAGAGTAGCAAAAAGACTAACTCTCGCTGTTCATGTCTGTTCATTAACCTTCAAAGCCCTCCAAAAAGCCAAAAGCCCCTTACTAAAAACAAGTAAAGGGCCGCGTTTCGCCAAGTATAATATCATTCAAAGTTCAATTACTGTTTTTAACGTCACCTACATTATACCATAGTGCGAGAATTTTTCAAGCCTATTTTGCTTCCACGATCTTTATTTTGTCCGGGGCGATGCCGCCTTGGCCGGCCACGATATCCTTTATCACCACGGCCAGGTTCTCGTTTAAAGCTTCTGTGCCACCCACCACAACGCTGCATTCGTCGTTTTGAATGAACGCCAGGCAGTCTGCAACGCCTTTTGCCTTTATTAAGTTCTCTATGTTCGACTCTTTTTCTATGTTCTTGGCTATTTCTGCCGCCTGCTTTACCGACTCGGCCTTTGCTTGCTCCGAAGATTTTGCGTTCTCTAACGTTTCTTTTATCACCTCAGTCGCCTCTTCTCTTGCCTTCTGCCGCGCGCTTTTCGCTCTAGAAAAATACTCCGAAGAACTTTTGGGTTTATCTTTATTCTCTTTGTCGTTGCCGTCCTTGTTTTCTTCGCTATTCTCCGGCGTTGGGGTGTTGTTTACAAACTGCGCTTCACCCAACTCCTTTGTCGAGATTATCGAATTATCATCGCTCAAGCCTTGGTCCGAAGAAAGCTGCCAGTTAAGATATACCGCCGTGCCCAAAGCTATCACTAATGCCGCTAGGATTATTTGTTTTTTTCCAAAACCCATCATATTTTTCCTCCTAAAATTTTGATTGTTTACTTTGTCACATAAACTTTTTTTGATGTAATATTTAATGCGGTTTTTACTGCATCTGTTATTTTTTGCTGCACTTCTGGCTGATTTCCGCCTTCGCACACCACCACTACGCCTTTTATCGTTGGCTGTATTTGTGTTACCGATAGCGCTCGTTCTGTTCCGTCGGCATCTTTTATTGTTATGTATTTTTTCTCACAATCGTCACTCTCCCTTTTTTTGCTCGTTTGACCGTCGGTTGTTTTGTCTTCTGTTGCCTCTTTGTTCTTTTTTTCCTCTGTTGCATAGACGGTCTCTTCGGTGCTCTCTAGCGTTACCAAGACCTTTGTATTGCCGGCTCCCTTTATGCTCGAGATCATTTCTTTTAAACTGCTTTCTAGTTTGCTCACATACTGCTGAGTGCTATTTTGCTGTGCTGATTCTTCTTTTTCTCTTTTTTTGCTGCTACTTTTTAAATATCCCGAAAAAAATATTAACGCAATCCCCAAAACTCCCGCTATTACTATTATTTTTCTGAATTTATCTTTAAGCAAAAATTCTTTTACTTTTTTACTTTTATCTTCCGCAATCATTAAAATCCTAGTCACTCCCAACGACAACATCCGCTTTTAACTCTAGCCTTTTTTCTAGCTCATTTTTTATCGCGTCCTTTTTGAGTTTATCACCTCTTGCCAAAAAAACTTCTACGTTTTTAATTGATATGCAATTATCCTTGCTTGTATCCATAATTATGTTAATTTTTTCTGGTTTAACACTCTTTGATTTCAAAATTTCTTTGATTGTTGCTTTTAAATTTTTTTGCACCATGCTCTTGGTCTGATCGTTTATTGTTTCTTTTAGTTTACTCTTTTCTTTTACCGATGTTTCGGGCATTTTGGCGTTAAAATTAATTTTTGATAAACCACTCTTTAGCGGGACTACTAGGGCGCTTAGCATGAAGATCCCCAAAACTATTCGAAAAATTTTCTCCATGTTCCCCTTTGGAAACAATATTTCTATTATCGTGCACACCACCGAAGTCAGGCAGATCGTCGTTATCCAGGCTTTTATCGCGTTCAATTGCCACCACCACCTATGCTCAAAACCAGCACTGTCGAGATTATCAAAATCGTCATGATGCACAAGACCACCGCCATTAGCGTACTCACGACTTTGCCGATGTTCTTTAGCAGCGTTGAGACATTTGGCAGCTCAAAGATGTCTCCCGCCACGGCGCAGAGGTTAATCGCAAACGACCACGCAATGCACTCTACAACCGCCGGCAGAAAGATGAATCCCACCGCTATGATGAAAAACGCTCCGATCCCCGATTTTAAAATTTTGACGCAGCCCTGCACTGTTAAAAATGCGTCCCCTAGCGCGCTGCCAACTATCGGAACAAAGCTGCTCAGCACAAACTTCATGGTTTTGCTGTTTACGCTGTCTGCCGCGGCCCCTATTATGCTTTTTGTCGTCAGGATGCCCGAGAATATCGTCATGGTAAAGCCCAGCACCCATTTTGTGACCTTTGAAAACAGCCCGCACAGCCCAGAAAAGTTGAATCTTGGCGAAATGGCGCAAACTACGCTGACGGTTAAAAACATGTTCAGCAGCGGGACTAAAAAGTTGGCCGAGAGCTGCGTGATGACGTCGCCCAGAGTTACCATCAAAGAGCTGAACGCGACCGACGAGATCGCTTGCCCCGAGGCTACCATAACTCCCACCATTATCGGTATGTAACAAAATAGGAACCCCGCTCCGCCCTTTATTATTGCGGCAACTCGTCCAATGAATCCCACGATTGGCGTCACTATTATCATGCAGACGCACAGGGTGCTCACGACGCCCAGTGTTGCGGCCAGCGATTTTTCTCCTATGGAAATTTTGAGTGCGGTTAAAATCGCGTTCAAAAGCGTTATCGCCAAGATCATGCTGATTGCCCTCAGCGGCGCCGGGAGGCTCTTTTTGGCTGTTGCTAAAATGTTCTCTAGCACCGCTTCTGGCTTTATATCTATGATTTTGTTAAAATCCGCTCCGTTTACACCCATTCCCTCGAGCGATTTCTTGGCCTCCCCGGGCAGCTCTTCAAACAGTCTTTCCGCTCCGCTATTATCGTACTGCTCCTTGTAGACCTCTTGGTTGTAGGCGCCATCTGCATTCTCCGCCTCTGCTGCCGCTGGAATGCCCTCTAGCACGCTCAAAAACAGCATAAATCCCCAAAATATCTTCTTTCCGTTCACTTTAACCACCCAAAAGACTCGTTACGATTTTTATGACTTGCTCAAACAACGGCAGCGTCATGCCGATTATCAGCACTTTGCTCGCCAGCTCTATTTTTGAGGCTAGGGCCGTTTCGCCGGCGTCGTTGCAAGAGTCCGCTGCGAACTGCGCCAAAAAGCATATGCCAAGCGTCTTGAAGAGGATTTTGGCGTTATCGCTAGAAATTCCGCTAGTCGATATCAGCTCGTTTATCTTCTGGATCGACGGCGTGAGCTCCGATAAAATCGTGCACAGTACGAAGACGCCCGCCATTACGCTCACGAAGATGGAGTACTCCGGGTTGTATTTTTTTATCATCACCGATATGGCCGTGGCTATCAGCGATATCGCGATTAGGCCTGCTATGTTCATTGGCTACAGCCCAAAAATCGACTTTATTGTGCGAAAAAGCACGTCTATTTCTTTTACCACCATCATCAGAACCACTATGAGCCCCGCTAGAGTCGTCATCATGGCTTGTTCTTCTCTGCCCGACCTGATCAGCACTTGGTTGAGCACCGCCACGATTATCCCTATTGCCGCTATTTTGAAGATTAAATCTATGTCCATCATTGCTTTTGCGCTTCCTCCGCTTCTAACTTTGTGGTTTTGCCGGTGTTTTTGTACTGTTATTTTCTATAATAGAATTATCGCGATGCTTATCCCTGCCGATACACCCAGCATTAAATAGAGTTTGCTCTTTTTTTCTTTCTCCTCTTTTGCAACTTCTAGCGCCGCTCCAATGAGCTTTTGGTTCAGTTCACACAGCGAGATTTGTCCTCTGACGTCCGTAGTACCAAGCTCTTTGCCAAATTTGCTTATCAACTCTTTTTCTGGTTTTCGCAATCCATAGGCGTTTGCCGAGCTCTCTGCCGCGTCTTGCCACGCCTTTACAAAACCCTCTTCTGACTTTAAATTTTCCTTCACCTGGATCAAAAATCCCGAAATCTCGCCCTTCGTGTCGCTATAACTATTTATGATTTCGCTCAAAACCCGCTGCGTATAGCGGATTTCTGTGCTTATGTAGCTTACAAACTGCAGGTACTGCTGCAAAAATCTTACTCGCAAACCGAGTTTACGCGATGTCGCATACCCCAGCGCTGTTGACGACGCTATTAACAAGAGCGAACCTATCAGTTTTATCAACGTTTGCACCCACTTTGTATATCTGCGATATGACTCCAGGCTTGGTTCGGCCCCACATCATGGCCAAAACATCGAACGCTTCGGTATTCAGGATGTCCATGCACTGCTTTCTCCTAGAAAAATCATCGATGCTGCCCGCGTGCATACTGACTATCAGCTTAACTCCGGCGTGCACAGCTTGTCTTATTGCCTGGATGTCCCTTTCTGTGCCTATTTCGTCGCAGACTATAACATTCGGCGAGAGCGTCCGGATGGCTTGCGTTAGACCTTCGGCCTTGGGGTAACCGTTTAAAATATCGCAGAACCCCAGGTCGTTTTGCGCCAGGCCCGCATATGTGCCCGAAAACTCGTTGCGCTCGTCTATTACACTGACTTTTTCTCCCAGCAGCGAAAGTTTTCTTGCAAGCTCTCTTAGGATGGTCGTTTTGCCGCTCGCCGGGATACCCGCTAGGATTATCCCGTTAAATTTATTGTTTATGCTCGACAACAGCTCGTCTGCAGAATTTCTCATCTGCCGCGCGATTCTCACACTCAGGGTCGAGATATCCCGCACATTCACGATCTTCTCGTCCTCCATTACCGCCGTGCCGCACAGCCCCACTCTATGTCCACCTTTTAGCGTCAAAAAGCCGTTCTTTATCTCGTTTGTGTAGCTATAAACCGAATCTTTGCACATCATCTTTAGGCTCTCTTCTAGCTCCCTTTGTGACGCTATTTTTAGTGGCAAATTCAAATTTCGCGTTAGTTTGCCGTCTTTTCGCAAAAATAAGTAGTCGTTGGTGCACATAAAGATTACTGGCTTTTCTGTTCTTATACAGATTTCCCTAACGTTTTTTTGAATCTCTTCCGGTACCTCTTTCAAAATCATGTACAAGCTGCCGCTCAGTGCCTTTATCGCTTGATTATATTTCTCATCCATAGCTTTGTCCTCCTTGCTTTTATAATATGGACAACACCCCCCGTTTAGAACTCCAAACCAATTTTTATTGCGGTTTTAGAAATAAAAAATAAGGCCAGCACCTAAAATGCTAGCCCTTTGCCTGTTTTGCGATTTTACAATTTTAAAGTTAATCCATACGGCTCAACTACCTATTGTTTGTTCGCCTTTATATAATTTACCAGTTCGCCCACGGTTCTTATGTTCTCTATTTCTTCGTCGGGGACTTCGATTTCGAACTCATCTTCTATCGACATCAAAATGTCCACCACGTCCAAAGAGTCCGCGCCCAAATCCTCGGCGATGTTCGTGTTAAGCGTTATACTATCTTCGTCCACCGAAAACTGCTCGCTCAAAATTTTTTTTACTTTCTCCAAAACCATGACCATTTCTCCTCGTTAAATTTTTTAGAATCATAATAATTTATGTTTTGCCCCTTGGATTTGCCATTAATCTCCAGGGGCTGATTGACAAAATATTTTTTATGCGATATCCTCTAAAATAACATTTTTGAATGTCCGCGCGCCCCCATTACCAATGGTATTCGGAATTATTTGGTTTGTCAATAATTAAACTAAAATTTATAAGAATTTTTTGGTACATCGAGGTAAACTTAGTATGAATCAGCATTTTGCCCTTTTGGGTCACCCTATTTCGCACTCTATTTCGCCTTTTATCCATCGCCGACTGTTTGAGATCGCCAAGATTCCGGCCGATTACGTGCTTTTAGACGTTTGCAAGCCCGATTTTTTGAGCGCTATCCCAACTCTGAGCAAACTAAACGGCTACAATATAACGATTCCCTATAAGCAGGCGATTATCCCGTTTGTTGGCCAACTTTGCGGCCAGGCCAAGATTTATTCGTGCATAAATACCGTCAAGAACAGTGGTGGCGCTTCTTTTGGCTACAACACCGATGCTCCCGGCTTTTTGCAGGCCCTAAGGTTTGAGAATCTACCTCTTGCCGGCGATGTTACTATTTTGGGCTGTGGCGGAGTCGCACGGATTTTTTGCTTCGAGGCCGTTTTTAGCGGTTGCAATGTGACTTTGGCCGTGCGTGCGCAAAGTCTTGACCGTGCTAAAGCCCTTGCCAACGAGGTTGAGCGCGTTACTGGCAGCCCGGTGGCGGTTACTCTTATCGATGCATTGCCCGAGAATACTGATATCTTGATAAATGCGACGCCGGTTGGGATGTTCCCCCATGTCTACGAATCTCCCTTTGCGGAGGCCTCTCTGGCGCATTGCCGCGCCGTTTTTGACGCCGTCTATAATCCTCACGAGACTTTGCTGATTAAAATGGCCAAAAGTAACGGTTTGCCGGCTATTTCGGGCTTGTCTATGCTGATTTTTCAGGCCGTTTTTGCTCAAAAAATCTGGAACGACGTTGACTTTTCTGACGGCGATATCTCTCAGCTGATTGCGGATTCTGGCGAATTTTTGAAGAGGTTTGGTTGAATTTTATGGATACGAAAAAAAACGCAAATTTTCATTTTAATATAGTCCTGTGCGGCTTTATGGGCTGTGGCAAAACTACCGTAGGGCGTCAGCTCGCCTTGCAGACGGGGCTTCGGCTTATTGATACCGACAGCTGCATCGAGAATTCGGTTGGCCTCAGCGTTAGCCAGATATTTGCGACTTACGGCGAGGCACACTTTAGGGCGCTCGAGAAAAGCTGCATCAAAAAGGCAACTGCGCAAGCTCCGGTTATAATTTCCCCCGGCGGTGGTGCCATCTTGAGCGTTGAAAACATCGTTAACTTTAAAAAAAGCGGAAAAATCTTTTTTCTGGACGCTCCAATAGACGCGATAATAGCTCGCCTAGGCACAAATAATGCCGCCACAAGGCCTTTGGCCACTGGCAAAAATTCTATTTATGAGCTGTTTTTTTCGCGAAGAGAAAAATATCTGCAAGCTGCAGACTTTATAATCGGCGCCAATAAGAGCGTTTCCGCTATTTGTGATGAAATTCTTGAGGTTGCAAAGAGCAAAACTTAACAAAAAATTAGCGATAACGCATAAGTTTGCGTCATCACTAATTTTAAGCTAAACACTAAATTTAATTTTTAACTCTTACGCTCTATTTCAAGCGGATCTTTAGGCCTTTAAAATCCGCCATTAATAGAGATTATATAGGTCCAGAAGCGAATTTGAGCACAGGAACAGCACTCTTTCGTTTCTCGTCATTTTTTTTACCGACTCCTGCTTTGACCATTTTTCCACGTTGTTTGCCACTTTTATTATCACTTTTTTCATGATTTCTGCGGCTTTATCCGATAATTTTGAGGTATACACTGGGAATCGGCCGATCTCTTGCTTCTCTGGGTACATGTCTATCCCCATGCCGGCTAGGAACCACTTGGCTTTGAACTCCCCTACTGCGCACATTATTCCCGTAAAATCTGCGATTAGCTCGTCGTGCAGGTTGTTCTGCGAGGAGCCCAAAAACCTTTTAGTAAAATAATGTGTGCACTCGTGTTCTCTTCTTATTATCACCGAATATTCCCGCCACTGCGCCTCTTCTAAGCCTAGTTTTTTTGCCGGAATATTGCTATATGGCTTGTTGGAGAGGATTATGAACTTGTTATTCTTGCCATACGCAAAGCTGGCCCCCGTCTTCTCTATGTTCGGTGCCGGCATGCCTTTGTATATTAGCTTTTTCACTATCTCGTAAAAGTCCTCTTCGTCTTTGGCGTAAATCACCGGAATATTTCCCGCAATCGAGTTGTATATCTCCATGCTCACGCTCCGTGGCGACCTCAGTTTTACTTCTTCCGCGCCGTGTGGAATCCTCTCATTTATGACTTCGTTTATGTTTCCATCGTGTATCTCGGATATTATGTTCCTCCAAGTGGCCACAAATGGTTCATCTTCTATTTCGCTAGGTGTGTAGTCCTTTACGTTGAATTTATTTTCACAATATGCCAAAACTTCTTCGCAGGTTGTGTCATCCGCGCCCAACTTCTTTAGCTCGGCTTTGTAGTTTTCTAGCTTTTCCACTGCTGTTCACCTTCCTATTTCCTCTTTAAATAGTCTAGCTCTCCGGAATTATTAAGTCTATCAACAAAGTTTAGCATCTCCTCATAATTCAAATTACTTCCCGTTATATTGTAATTTCCTTTAGTCATTCTCTTATTAATTCTTTCGTTAATTATTGTTTCTCCTCCTCCGGAAACATCATTTAAATTTTCCTCTTTTAAGGTTTGCTCTTCTTTTGTCTTCTTATTTTTTTTCATAAATTTCACTCCCAATTTTTTATCCTTTTCCGTATATCCCTCTTTTATGCAGCTCATCCACCATCATTTGGGCGATTTTTGAGGCATCTTCTTTGATATCAGCTGTGAACTCAAAATTATAATCCCCTATCAGGCTATTAATGTAGGTGTTGCTTTCGCCACCGGCTGCCGCTTCCAAGAGTTCGTCGCTGAGTTCTACATCCTCTAAAATTTCATCTAGTTCTATTTTGCAGCCACATTCTTTGGCTATATCTACAACTTCATCCAAATTCGAGGCCCCTGCAATTTTCTCTCTAAAAGACTCGTCTTCTTCTAGCTTTTCTTTAAAATCAATTATACTATCCTTCACTCTACAAATCCCCCTTCTCTTCTTAACGTAACCTTCTTTTTCTCCTTTTATTATATAAAACTTACCTAACCTTTTACGGCGCCTTTGTTCCAACCCTATTACCATTACCAATTATTTCAGTTTCGTCTTTCACTACATTTTTAACTGTGTTTCCTCCTCTTTTTTTGCCACCTGCTACCATAGACAAAGCGTCATCATCTAGCTCTTCTGACGAAATATCCTCTAAGGTCACGTCATAACCTAATCCTCGCGCAAAATCTACAAACTCTTCTGGTGAGCTTATATTTTTAAAGTCTTCTTCAAATTCTCCATTTTTAAATCTTTCTCTAAACTCTTCTTTACTTTTCATATTTTCACCTCTCAAATAAACTTTTTTATCACTATTTTAAAATCTAAAATACAAATTCCCGTCACCAATAATCTTCAGGCTTGTAATCATCTCATTTATTGTAGTGTCACCACCGCCCGACACATTTTCTAAAGCAGTATCATCTAAGCTTTCATAGTAAACGTCGTCTTCTGTAATGTCATAGTCTAATTCTCTTGCTATTCTTATAACGTCCTCAGTTGATTTTACGTCTTTAAATTTTTCTTTAAAGGCGTTATCATTTTCGAGCCGTTCTTTAAACTCTTCTCTGCTCTTCATTGCTCTTCCCTCCTATTTTTTAACATTAATACGGCAGCACGCACAATATTTCGCCGGTGTTTTTGTCCCTTACCACCACACTGTAGCTTGCGTGCGTCTCTTTTGTATATGTTGCTCCTCCAGAAACGTTCTCTAGCGAATTTTCGTCCAGCTCGGCACTCATATTTTTTCTTACTTCTATGTCTAGTCCATATTCATTGGCTATGCGCCGTGCCTCTTCCGGAGTTTTGGCTTTTTCTAGCCTTTCTTTTGCTGTCTCTTGCATAAAAAGCCTCCTTTTTACAGTTGGCGGTTTCTATGCTTAAAATTATTAAAAATCTAGTTTTAACTGTTTAATTCTAATTATAGAAACCGCGCATTATTTATAACAACCACAATGCCCATTATTATGAGAACCACTTTTGTAACATATTAGCTAACTGGCTTGCATCTGTACCCTGCAGTGTAATTTGCACATTTCCATTTCCATTTATATCTGTTCTCGAAGATTGGCTATACTCAGTTTTATATGAATTAAAAAGGCCACCAGAGACATTATCTAAGTAAAATTCTGTTAATTTATCTTCAGGAACATCATAGCCTTCTTTTTTTAAAATATCACAAGCATCCTTTGGGCTTTGGGCTTCTTCAACCTTTTTTTGTAATTTTTCATTATTTTTTAAATCATTTAAAAAATCCTCGTATCCTTTCATCGTGTCATCTCCCTACACTATAGGCTAAACAAATCTTATATTATTTTTCACCATAACTAATTGTTCCATCTTGAAGAACAGTATTATGTTCTCCATCTACATTTGCAGTATGTTGCTGATTAAATTTGTTTGTAATAATTGACGCTATTTTATTATTTGTAAAGCCTCCAAAGTCAAAGTCCGTTCCTAAACCTAAGCCTCCAGATACATTGTTTATGTCAGAATCGGTTAACTCAAAACCTTCGCTTGCCATTATTGAACGTAGCTCCTGCTCATTTTTAGCCTTATTTACTTTCTTTGCCAATACCTTGTTCTCAGATGCTTTTTTCATAAAAGCTTTTAAATCTTTTGCCATTTTTGTTTTCCCCCCTATTTTTGTTTACAATTTATTTACCATTCCATTTATCTTTTGCTGCATTAAAAGCTTGTTCTCCTGTATTAATTACATTTCCAATTCCTTGTGCAGCTGTTCCCGCCGTATTTACAAATTTGCCAAAGCCCTTTTTAAAGTCATTCCAGCTAAAACCACCATTAACGGCTGCCATTACTAGACCCTCATACTCTTGTGCTGTGAAGTAGTAGCCCCATTTTTTAGCACGTTCAGATACTTCCTCTGGATCTACAATATCTTTAAAATCTTCTGCCATATTATTATCTTTTACTAGGTCTTCCATAAATTCTTTTAAGCCTTTTTTCTCTGCCATTTTTATACACTCCTTAAAATTTTATTTTTTAATTATCAATAACTCTACTGGGCCTTATTTATTTCTGCCATAAAGTGCCCAATCGTCCCTTTCTTCCAAAGTCATTACACCATTGGCTCTAGGTTGAATTGGTTTTCCTTTTGCTCCAAAACCTCTAGGTTGAATTTGTTTTCCTCTTGCTCCGTCGCCAGGATTCCAGCCTGCTGGCATACCTACTCCGCCTTGAACGCTTTCTAATTGTGCTTCGTTCATGCTGTTGGCGTTATTATTTTTTGCTTTCTTTGATCCTTTCATTTTACACATCCCCTTTATTCATCATAATTTTCAAACTCAAAGTTATGAAAACATTTTTATTTCCTGGTTTTATCTAGGCTGTATTTTTCCACCTCTAGGTTGGATAACTTTTCCTCTTGCTCCATCGCCAGGCATCCAATTTCTTGCTCCATCACCAGGATTCCAGCCTGCTGGGGCACCTGTTCCACCTTGAACGCTTTCTAATTGTGCTTCGTTCATGCTGTTAGCGTTATTATTTTGGCATTTTTTTGAGTCCTTCATCTTTCTCACCTCCTTTACATGGTATAATCAGCAACCTTAGTCACTAAATCAACCAATTATTTTTTGCCCCTTGGGCCAATGAGATTCGACGGATCCAATAAATTTGGCTTCCAGCCGGGCCGCTGTGGACCTTGTACACATGGGTAAACATTTATGCCGCCCGATACGGCCTCCATCTGCTTGTCCATGTACTCGTCTTCGGTAAATTCATAACCTTCCTTTTTTGCAAGCTTAACTATTTCCTTCACGTCTTTTAAGTCCTTAAACTTCTCTTTTAGGTTGTTGTCTTTCGCCAAGTCCTCTATAAACTCTTTTAAGCCTTTCATGGCAATTCAACTCCTTTAACCTTTTAAACTTATATTTTATATTTTTTACTCGTTGCCTTTCAAAAACTTTAGCATTGCTTCAGGAACCGTCACGTTTTCAGTTGGGATATTAAGCCTGGATGGAACAATTAGCCCAGGCTCATTGTACGGTTTTGTAGAAAGACCTTGCTTTGCTTTTCTTCGCATCTCTTCTGTAATTTCTGTATTTATATCCACCCGAAGTGCTCCCCCAGAAACATTCTCCATTTGCTTGTCCATGTACTCAGCCTCGGTGAATTTGTAACCTTCTTTTTCTGCAAGGCTAACTATTTCTTTTACGTCCTTTAAATCTTTAAACTTTTCTCTTAGCTTGTTGTCCTTCGCCAAGTCCTCTATAAACTCTTTCAAGCCTTTCACGCCAGCTCAACCCCTTTAACCTTTGTAAATTTATATTTTTTACTGGTTACCTTTTAATAACTTTAGTATGGCCTCCAGATCCGGCATGTTCTCAATTGAGATATTAGCTTTGTCACCATCGTGTAGCCTTTTTATAGGGATAGGTTCAACATACGGTCCTCCAACTTTTATATTGTCTAACGAAAACTCACCAGAGACATTCTCCATTTGATTGTCCATGTACTCGTCTTCGGTGAATTCGTAACCTTCCTTTTTTGCAAGGCTAACTATTTCCTTCACGTCTTCTAAGTCCTTAAACTTCTCTCTCAGCTTGTTGTCCTTCGCCAAGTCCTCTATGAACTCTTTTAGCCCCTTCATTTCTACCCCTCCTTTTGGCTTTTTTAGCCTCCATTCGGCTCAGTTAAAACTTTCGCTCATCCTCAATCGTAATAATTGTTGAAGATCTCCATAGCTCTGCCAAATGCGCCTCCAGAGATTGTATCCAGCGCTTCTTCCGAAAGTTCGCCTGGCTCCACTCCGTCCATGACGCGCGCTATCCCCAGCAAATTTTCTACAAATTCGTGCATCGGCATGCCATCTAAATACGGCTTTGCCACCAAATATGCACCTTCGGGAGTTGTTTGTCGTAAAAAATCCTCTCTCACTTGCGCGTCTTCGGTGAGTACTCTTAAAAAGTTTTCCATGCTTTACGCCTCTTTTTTATGATTTTATCTTTCATAAAACACCTTTTCCAAAAGACCTCTTGCACATCTATTAAAATAGTCCATCCTCTAGGTTTGCCAGCATAAACAGCACTTCGGTAAAAATATTCGTGCTGCCCCCGTTTATTGCCTCTAAATCTTGATTCAGCAGCTCTTTTCTGTAGCTGACCTTATTGTGGATGGTGGTTAGCGCTTCTTTAAACTCCTCAAAGCTTATGCCCTCTATATACGGCTTAGCCATAGTATACCCTTCGTAGGCCGTTTTAGCCGATGCGAACTCCTCTCTAAACTCCTCATCTTTCATGAGTCTTTTAAAGAATTCTCTCAAACTCTCACTCATAAATATCACCCCTTACACTATTTGACGTTTTGCCAATTCTGCAAAATATCCGTCTTTTTGCATCAGTTCGTCGTAGGTTCCCTCTTCTACTACTTTGCCTTTGTGCAGATAGATTATCCGGTCGCACTGCTTTATTGTGGACAATCTGTGCGCAATGACTATTCTTGTAATGTCCATTTTTGAGAGCGTTTCTACAACTGTGGCCTGCGTTATGTTGTCCAGTGCGCTGGTTGCTTCGTCAAACATCAGCAAGTTCGGCGATGATATCAATGCTCTGGCTATCATTATTCTCTGCTTTTGCCCTCCAGAAAGCCCTCCGCCATCTTCTGCAACCATCGTATGCATGCCCATTGGCATCGCTTTTATGTCTTCTGCGCAACCTGCTTTTTCTGCCGCTGCCCAGGCTTCGTCTATGGTTGCCGACGGATTCGTTATTGTTATGTTTGAGAAAATGCTGTCGGAGAACATGGATCCGTTTTGCAAAACTATTCCTATATTTCTTCTCACGCTGTGCAGATCCAGATTTCTTAGGTTTTGGTCGTCGTAAAAGACCGCGCCCGACTCTGGTTCTTCAAAGCCTAGTAATAATCTAAATAATGTTGACTTTCCGCAGCCTGTAGAGCCCACTATGCCAAGGTATTCTCCGGGTTTTATTGACAGGTTCAGGCCGTTTATGATTAGCGGTCCGTCGGGAGTATAGCGGAATTTCAGATTGTTTATATCGATTTTTCCACTTACGTGGTCGATTCGCTCTTTGCTTTCGTTAGACTCCGGCACTTCTTTTAAAATCGGTGCCAGCATCTCTATGGATGGCTTCAGGTTCGCAATCAGCAGCACGATGCTTGAAATTTGCATTATTGAAGCCGAGAACGCTCCAAATGCTGCGTTAAATGCGATATAATCTGCCGGTGCCAAGTTGTTTTGGTACACGATGAAGTAAATTAGCATTGTGCCGCCCAAGTTGACTGCTGCACTCACGGCGTCTGCTATTTTTATGAATAAATTCGGGTTAAACTTTATTTGCGCAAGCTTGGAGTACACGTCTGCCCACTTCGAGAACGCTCTAACCTCTGCCCCGGCCAGCTTTATCTTGGAGACACCCGTAAACAGCTGATAGACTAGTCCCGAAAGTTGCGGCGAATACTGGCATGCTTTTTTGTTGAGTTTGGTATTAAGCCAGCCGTTTATCAGCGAAGTTGCCAGCATCAGCGCAATGATTATGACCGTGGGCAAAAACAGTGCTGCCGAAAGTGACGCGATTTGCCCCAAATACACAAACGAGAAAACTGCTGTTAACACCGTTGGAATCAGGCTGCCGCTTAATGTTTGGCATATTGAGTTTAATATGAATGTTCGCGAGGCTAAGTCGCCCGAACTAAACCTCTTAAAAAAGCTGATTGGCAAGTTTAATAGTCGTATCCACAGCGCGCCCTGCGTTCCAAACTGGATTTTGTCGCCTATTCGCAGGATCCACAATGTTTGAAACAGGTTGAATGCCGTTGTGGAGACCATTACTCCCACCAGAAGTGCCATTAGCGGGTAGATATCTTGGATGGTTCCGGATGGGATGATGGTATTAAATATTAACTGATTTATTGCCGGCGAAACGAGTCCCAAAAGCGCGGCGGCTAGCGCCAAGACCATTAGAAACGCTATGTCGAATTTTGTGAACGTCTTCATGATATATTTGATGAAGTCTTTGATGCTCATCGACGTCGTTGGGAACGGCTTATAGAAGCAATAGCCTTCGCCCGAGATGTTTTTGGCTGTTCTTCTATTTATTTTTACGGGTTCTCCGGTTTTTGGGTCGACGTAGCAATATCCGCCAAACCGCAGCGGCACCAAGCAGATTATATCTCCGTCTGGAGTATAGGCCACTACCGGACCTTCGCCTCTTGTCCACCATTTTCGGCTCAGCACGACCTTTCTTCTGGTTAGGCCTGTTCTGCCAAGCACCGTGTCTAGCAGCCCTTCGTCTTCCAGCACGTTCTTCGGTAGCTCTATATGCGCGATGCTATAATAGTCCGTTACCTGATTTATCGCGTTTATGAGTTGGTCCGACTGCTGATCTAGCGTCACTGTCTTTTTTAGGTTTTTGTCGCCCGAACCGAGCGCCGTATCTTCTATTAACTCGCACGAGAGTCTAAAGATCTCTTGCTCTCTTCTTTTTTGCTTTTTAACCTTCTCCGAAAAGTTCATCTGTTTTCCCTCCTTCCTGATTTATTCTGTTCTTACTAGCTCTGCGTATTTTCCGTTTAGCTTGATTAGCTCCTCATGCGTTCCGCGCTCTACCACGTGCCCGTACTCTAGCATGATTATTTCGTCTGCGTCCCGTATGGTTGAGAGTCTATGCGCAACCACAAAGCATGTGATGCCTCTGCGTTTTACCGCGTCCATGACTCTTTTTTCTGTTGTCGGATCCAGCGCCGATGTTGCTTCATCCAGGATCATTATTGTTGGATCTATTACGAACGAACGAGCTATCTCGAATCTCTGCCGTTGTCCGCCTGAGAAATCCTTTCCGTTCTCAACCAGCACGTGCTCGTAACCATTTGGCCGGCTCATTATATCTTCGTGAATTTGTGCGTCTTGTGCGGCCTGAATCAGCGCAGAATCATCTATGCTGTCGTCCCACATCGTGATATTATTTCTGATAGTGTCCTGAAACATCGTGACGTCCTGGTCTACCATTGCCAAAGAACCCCGAAACACGTTTCTGTCTATATCTTTTCGTTCCTTTCCATCAAACAAAACCTTGCCCTCTCTTGGCTCATACAGCCCGGCAATGATTTTTGCAATTGTGGATTTACCACTACCACTGCCGCCCACCAGAGCTACCATTTGGCCTTTTTCTACGTGCAGGCTAAAGTCCTCTATTAGCGGGTTGGCCAGCGGACTATATGCAAAGGTTAAATTTTGGATATCCACGCAACCGTCCAGCTTTTTATATTCTGTTTTGCTGTCGGGCTCATTTGCCAGGTCTATATACACGTCTGGCTCGTAGTTCATGACGTCTTCGACACGCTCCATGTCTCCGCTAACCGACTGGATGGTTTGTCCTATGCCCACCAGCGAGTTAACCGGGCTCAAAAACGAGCTCATAAAGCCTTGGAAAGCCATCAAAGAACCGATTGTGAATCTTCCGATCAGGATGTTATATACTCCCAGCAACAAAATTGCCGTGTTTGCAAGCCCTTGCAGTAGCGTTGGAATGGTACCTATGCAGGTGTTTCGCTCGGTTATTCTTTGCACCGCGTTGCTAAACTTGGTTTGATATCCTATCCATTTTTGAAAGTAACCTGCCTCGCAACCACTCGACTTGATCGTTTCTATCATGCTTACACCGGCTACTGTGGAACCTTGCAATTTTCCTGCGTCTCTGGACATTGCTTTGTTGTCGTTTTCGTTTTTCTCCGAAACCATCTTTATAATGAAGATATTCAACAGCGCCACCACCAGGCAGATCATCGTCATGGTCACGTCGTAGTACATCAGTATTGCAAAGTACACGACTATCATGATGACGTTTAGCACTATTGGTGCTACGGTTGTGCATATTGTATCTGCGATTGTGTCGTTGCTGCTCTGGCGCGAGCTTATGTCTCCTGCAAACCTCTGCGAGAAAAACTCAACTGGCATCCTCAAAACGTGCCACATGAACTCTGTGCCCGACGTGATGCTCATTTTTCCCCTTATCTTCAAGAGGTACACCGACTGGAACGTCTGCAGCACAAACGAGATCACCAAGGTTATTCCCATTGCCTGCAATAGCGGCATCATCATGCTTTTGTCGGTCGAGACCAGGATTTTATCTGTAAATATCTGCGAAAACAGCGACGTTACCGAGCTTGCAATCGCCAGCAAAAATCCTGTTATCAAGATGAACACAAGCGGCGTTACCGCTCCGTTCAGACGTTTTAGTAAAAATCCCACTACGCTCTTCTTTTGGCCGTCTGCCACAAATGTATCGGACTTTTCAAACGTGAGCACTATGCCCGTAAACGACTTTTCAAATTCCTCCATTGGCACTCTTCTGCGCCCCGAGGCTGGGTCCGCTAAAATTGCATCGTTCTTGCTAAAGCCACATAATACCACAAAATGGTTGAAGTTCCAGTGAATTATGGCCGGAAACTGCACGTTTTCTTTGAGCTTCTCTATATCGTTATACGAAAAGCCTTTGGCGGTTAGGCCGTTATGCCTTGCGGCTGCCAACACGTTCTTTGCGTTGCAGCCATCTCGCGAGACACTACACTCAAGCCTTAGCTTCTCTAGCGGAATGTACTTCTTATAATAAGCAAATATCATAGCCAGCGAAGCTGCGCCACATTCCAACGCTTCCATTTGCAGAATTATAGGTACTTTTTTTACGTTATTATTAGGCATATTTTCCATCCTTTCTCCTTTTTTAGGCGTTTTTTGTTAGTTTATAAACATACTAATTGGGTGAATTGTTGCCAATATAAACTTAACGCTACAGAGTGTACCTATCTCTACTGGAAGGTTTTGTGCGCCCTTTTGATTAGAGCATTCAAAGCCACAGCGTGTAGATGAGTCTACATTTAGCCTGATTACAACTCTTACACAGTTGCTTGCGGTTATTAAATACTCGTTATATTTAGTTGTTCCTAGATCTTTCTTTATTATCTCTTCTGTTACTATTGTGTTGCCTATGCTTGTTATTTTTCCCAATATATAGCCGTATTCTTCTCTTGGGTAGCCCGAAATCGAGATCTGCACGTCTCCACCAATGCTCAAGTTATTTGCCACTTCTTGTGGAATATATGCTATTACCTCTTTGGAGCCCGACATGTTCTCTTCCGAATAGTTAACCGTAACTTGTTGGCCTTCTGCAATTGTATCTCCAACCGACGGCACACTATTTACGACTCCGCCTCTGCTTGCCGTTACAAACGAATTTATAATGTACTGATACCTCAAAGCATCCACCGTTGTGCCCGATCCACCCTGTGATCTTACTGCTTTTATTTGTGCTAGCAATTCTTCATCTGGGATAACAGCCAGCACGTCACCTTTATCTACGCGCTCGTTTTCTCCAACCAGCACGTCTGCTACTCTTCCGTTTACTACCGAATTCTCGATCCATACGCCGTCCGGCGAAAACACTATTCCTGTGATATCCACTCCGCTAGAAATGTTCCCAGTAAATGCCCAGATTCCTACTCCCAAAACAAAGCTTATTATCGCTATCAATATGACCCATGCAAACGGTTTGGTAACCCGGATGTGCTGGTCTAATTGTTCTGGGTTCGAAACTGTTTCTAGTGCGGTTTTTCGAAACAATTTATTTTCTGCCATTTTTATTCCTCCTCCTTAACTTAGACCATTCTGTACATCTGGCCATTTTTAACCGTCCAATAGTTCGGATCTTCCTCTAGCTGACCTTTTGCATTAAACTTAACATCTGTTACGCCTGGGTAGCCCTCTGTGGACTTCATGTGCTTCATGAATTCTTGTGCGTCACCAGATTTCTTTACATTTTGAGCGATCATATGGACAAAGTCATAAGCCTGCGCTGTAACGCTCGTTATGTCGAGCCCTATTTCGTCCATTACCTTCTTTTCGTACTTATTATAGAAAGCTTGCAACTTCTCTTCGTGCGCCACGCCATAAGATCCAGCTACAATCATTCCTTCGAGTGAATCTTTATACTCGTTCATCAAAGCTAGGTCGTTAAACTGTGCGTCTCCCAAAATCAGGATGTTTTTGTTTTGAGACTTAATCATCTGAATCAGCTCGCATGCCCATTCTGGGTCGTCAAAAGAGACCAGTGCTGCCTGCACACCTAAAGTGTTCCATCTGTCCCACACCGTTGCAAACTCGCTAACCCTGTTTGGGCCTGCTGTTGAATCCAGCAAGTACACCGATTTGCTGTCTGTGGCGGCGTTGTTAAAGCCTCGTGCTAGCATGTTCTCGTACTGGCTAGAAGAGTGAGCCGTTGCCACCCACTTTATGCCCTTTGACTCGCACAACTTAGCCAGAGCCTTGCCTGCTGCCTCTGCCGAAATGACGCCCGCCAACACATAGCTATAGTTCTTGTTCATCGTGCTGTCGAACACTTCGTTTACTATTATTAATGGCTTTGCGGCTTGCTCAAAGATATCTGCCACGCTCTCCACTGTGTCGGAGTTCTGCAGCGTGAAAGCTAAGGTATATTTGCCGTCTTTGGCCACATCTTTTGCCAACGCTACGCCATTGTCGCGGCTTTTTCCGTCATCGATTTTTTCGTAGGTCACGATCACTCCCGACTCCTTCAGCTCCTTAATCGCCAGGTCCATTCCTACAAAAAAGTCCTGTCTCTTTTCAAACTGCTCTGCCGACCCCAAAACCGCCATCTTTATTTCGGCCGATTCTCCATACTGTGGCGCTGTGTCTTTGTTCGACGAGCCGCACCCTGCGAAAACTGTCATAGAAAAAATTAAAACCAATACTAAGCCTAAAATCTTGTTCTTTTTCATTTCTGACTCCATTTCTCTACCGGAAAAAATATTTTTTAAAAAGATATCACCGGCAGCTGATACCCTTTCTATAGGTAAGCGCAAAAACTTTTGTGTGATTTTTAACATATTTGAGTATATATGTGTTTTAAAATATGTTATTGTTATACGTTCGCATTATAACCCAATTTAACAAATTTGTCAATACCTATTCTATTTTTAAATTAAATATGTGTAAATTAACTAATAACTTAAATTTTGCCTTATTTTAATTCGTTTTAAGAATTAAAATTTATAAAATTTGTAAAATTAAATAAAAAATATACCTCCACGCTAGCAATATCTAAAATCGTGTGAATAAAAAACACATAATGTGCAAATATTTTAAAAATTATGGTAAAAATTAAACTATTCTAATAAAAATTTCTGTTCTAATCGCCAAAAGATTCTTCTTGTAAAAAAGTTATAAAAAAAATAGTGACTTTTTTTATCTTTTGTGTTATAATTATCCCAACGTCTTAAAATCAAAATTAATTTTAGAAGGTGATATAATGAATTTTTTAAAGGCACTTTTTGGTAATTATAGTAAAAGAGAAGTTAAACGCATTAAGCCCCTTTGCAATGCGGTTATCGCTCTTGAAGACACTTACCGAAAAATGAGCGATGAGGAACTTAAGGGGCAAACTCAGGTTCTTCGTGAGAAACTTAAGAATGGCTCTACTTTAGACGACATTTTGCCGGAAGCTTTCGCGGTTTGCCGCGAGGCCTCTACTCGTGTTTTGGGCATGACGCACTTTCCGGTGCAGATTATCGGCGGAATCATCCTTCATCAGGGCAGAATCAGCGAGATGCGGACTGGTGAAGGTAAGACTTTGGTAGAGACTTTGCCCGCTTACCTGAATGCGCTCGAGGGCAAGGGGGTTCACATTGTTACTGTTAACGATTACCTTGCTCGGCGTGACTCTGAGCTTATGGGCAAGGTGTTTAGATTTTTGGGGCTTACTGTCGGGCTTTTGAGTCAGGACATGGAGAACGAAGATCGTCAGAAGGCCTATGCTGCGGATATTACCTACTGCACGAACAACGAGCTCGGCTTTGACTATCTGCGCGACAATATGGCCACTTACAAGGAGAATCGCGTTCAGCGTGGCCACAACTTCGCCATCGTTGACGAGGTTGACTCTATTTTGATCGACGAAGCTCGGACTCCGCTTATTATCTCGGGTCCTGGCGATAAATCCACGGAGCTATATAATGTTGTGGATAAATTCGCCAAAACCCTCCAGATGGTTAAAGTGGCCGAGACCGACTCGAAGGAGGACACCGACGAGCTCTATGAAGAGGCCGACTACATTGTGGACGAAAAAGCAAAGACCGCCACTCTCACCCAGAACGGCGTGAGAAAGGCGGAAGAGTACTTCCATATTGACAATTTGACCGATGCCGACAATATCAACTTGCAGCATCACATCAACCAGGCGATTCGTGCGCATGGCGTCATGATTAAGGACATTGACTACGTTGTTAAAAACGGCGAGGTTCTCATTGTTGACGAATTTACTGGGCGCATCATGAACGGCCGCCGCTACAACGAGGGTTTGCATCAGGCTATTGAGGCCAAGGAGAACGTTAAGGTTGAGCGCGAGTCGAAGACTTTGGCTTCGGTTACTTTTCAGAATTATTTCCGGCTTTATGACAAGCTCTCGGGTATGACCGGTACTGGTATGACCGAGGAAGAGGAATTTCGCGAGATTTACAAGCTCGACGTTGTTGAGATCCCTACTAACAAGCCGGTTATTCGAAAAGACTTGCCCGATGTTGTCTACAAGACGGAAAATGGCAAGTTTAACGCCGTTATTGAGGATATTTTGAAGTACCACGAAAAGGGCCAACCTGTTCTGGTCGGTACCGTTTCTATCGATAAGTCCGAGCGTTTGAGCGATCTTTTGAAAAAAAATGGCATCAAACATACCGTTTTGAACGCTAAGTATCACGAAAAAGAAGCTGAGATCGTTGCGCAGGCCGGTAAGAAGGGCGCCGTGACCATTGCTACAAACATGGCTGGCCGCGGAACTGACATTAGCCTCGGCGGAAACGCAGAGTACTTGGCAAAGGCTGAGATGCGTCGGATGCAGATAAGCGAGGAAGTCATTAGTGAGGCCAGCGGGTTTGCTGACACCGACGACGAGCGCATTCTGGAGGCTCGCGAGACCTTCAATAAGCTTTTGGCCAAATATAAGGCGGAAATCAAGGAACCCAAGGAAGAAGTTTTGAATTTGGGCGGCTTGGTTATCATTGGTACCGAGCGGCACGAGACTCGACGCATTGACAATCAGCTGCGTGGTCGTGCTGGACGTCAGGGAGACCCGGGTGAGACTCGATTTTATCTCTCTCTTGAGGACGACTTGATGCGTCTCTTTGGCGGCGATCGTTTGAAGGCCTGGATGGATAAGCTCAACGTTGGCGAGGATGAGCCGATTCACAGCCGGATGGTCACCAACGCGATTGAGAGCGCTCAGCGCAAGGTTGAGGGACGCGACTTTGGAACCCGTAAGAGCGTGCTTCAATATGACGACGTTATGGATAGGCAGCGCCAGATCATCTATGATCAGCGGAATAAGGTTCTCGATGGCGACGACATCCGCGCTCAAATCGTGAAGATGATCGGACAATCTATCGAAAAGACCGTTTCTCGCTACTTGCCGACTTCTAAGCACGATGAGGCCTGGAACTTTGTGGGCTTGCGCGACTTCTACTTGGGCTGGCTGATTAATGATGACGAGCTGGATTATTCTGACGCCGAGTTGAAGCAGCTCAAGGCGGAGGATATTGTTAAAACGCTGACGGAAAAAGCTCTTTCGATCTACGAAGAGCGCGAAAAAGCCTTTGGTGAGGATATGGCCCGTGAGATCGAGCGTGTTGTGCTTTTGAAAAATGTTGACAACTACTGGATGAATCACATCGACGCGATGGAAGAGCTAAAGCGTGGAATCCGCCTCAGGGCCTACGCTCAGCGTGATCCGGTTGTTGAGTATCGTCTTGAAGGATTCGATATGTTCGACGAAATGATCGATGCTATCCGCGACGACACCGTTAAGATCCTGTTAACGTTTACTCTACCAAATAGCAACAAGCCTCCTGAACGTCACGACAACAACGCACCTTCGACTTCTTCGGGTGACGGCTACGCGCCAGAAATTAAGACCGTTAGAAACACAGATAAAGTCGGTAGGAATGATTCTTGCCCGTGCGGGTCAGGTAAAAAATACAAAAAATGTTGTGGAGCAACCGAATAAAAAACAACAAAGAAAAAGCGTCGAGTTAAAAAACTCGGCGCTATATTTAATTTATTTTTTAGTAGCTACAGTCTGACCTTTTTTCTTCTACAGTTAGAGCTATAGATTCTTTCATATGCTCATCAGTAACCATTTCTGATTGCTTTTCTCTTGAAATATCATATGCCTCTTTAACAGTTTTTTTAATCTCTGCACCAGAAAATCCTGTCATTTTCTTAGCAATATCTTCTTTATTAACATTATTCTTTAACCTTTTTAAATAAATATTTAAAATTTTAATTATAGAGTCAATATTAGGGTAGTCAAATTTAATTTTCTCGCCAAACCTTCTCAGTAAAGCCGGATCTATATCCATTCTTCTATTTGTTGCTGCTATAACTATAACATTTGTAGGTAAATCGTCCAGCAAGCTCATAATATAAAGTAGCAGTTCATTATTACTTCCACTTGTTCCTCGGTCATGGCCTGCATAATCTAATTCATCGAAAAATATAATAACTTTTTCTCCTCTAATCTGAGCCTCTCTTTTCGCTTCCTCAACTGTATTCAATAATTTATCTAAACCACTTCTTCCCATAACCATGTTAGGCTTAATGTAAAATAACTTTATTCCATACTGTGCTGCAATTGCTTCTACAAACTTAGTTTTACCAGTTCCTGGAGGTCCAGAAATCAATATACTTTGTTTTGAAGAACTAATCGCCTTATTGATTTTTGCTTCTGCCAATTCATTGCCGCCAGATATTTCACTAACTTTAGCTTCTTTTTTTTTCACCTTTTTTATATTAGCATCATCATCAAAAGACTCTTTAGCGTTACGTTCTTGATCTTCTTTTTGTATTTGCTGCTCTAATAAAACTTTAACCTTGGAAATAGCTGATTCAAATTTATTTTTTACAGCTTTTGCACCTTCTAAATTATCTATTGAATCAATACGTTCAGGGTTATAACTTATAATCATATCTGAAAATTCGGCATAATTTTCGTTTTCCTTGTTTAATTTTGATAACAAATCCTGCAAATTCTCTATATCTTGCGATAAACCTGCTTTAGCTTCTTCTAAACTTCTCCTTAAGTTCTCTTGCCTTATTGTCTCTTCTTCTGCCAAAACATTTGTTATCTCCGTTTGAAGTTCTCCAAATAAAACTTCTACTTCCGATACTCTATTCAAATTGTCAATTTGTTGAATTCTTTCTCTAAGTTCTGCCGCCATAGAATTTATGCGGTCCATATTCTCGGGGTTCTCAATCTTTTTGCTTGCATCCTTTATTATAGAGTCAAGTTCACTATTTAATTGCCTTACTTTTTCTTCTTTTTCTAAAGTAGTTTCTATCTCAGCTTGAAGTTCTCCAAATAAACCTTCTACTTCCGATACTCTATTTAAATTGTCAATTTGTTGAATTTTTTCTCTAAGTTCTGCCGCCATGGAATTTATGCGGTCAATATTCTCGAGGTTTTCAATCTTTTTACTTGCATCCTTCATTATAGAGTCAAGTTCACTATTTAATTGCCTTACTTTTTCTTCTTTTTCTAAAGTAGTTTCTATCTCAGCTTGAAGATCCCCAAACAAAACTTCGATTCCAGAAACTCTATTTAAGTTATCAATCTGCTGGATTTCTTCTCTAAGTTCTGCCGCCATAGAATTTATGTGGTCCATATTCTCGGGGTTTTCAATCTTTTTGCTTGCATCCTTTATTATAGAGTCAAGTTCACTATTTAATTGCCTTACTTTTTCTTCTTTTCCTAAAGTAGTTTCTATCTCAGCTTGAAGGTTTTCAATTGCAGCCTCTATTTCATCTGCCTTAACCAAATCCTCCATTTGCTCAATACTATTTTTAATTTTCTCTGCTTTTCTATTCAGATTTTCAAGATTATCCGAATTTTCAATCCTCTCATTTGCATCCCTAATTATAAGACTAACTTTTTTTCCTAAACTTTTCTTTTTATCTTTAACTTTAATTTGTTGCAATTCAAGACTTTCCTCAACAGCTCTTTTCAACTCTTCTATTTCCTTCTTCGAGCTTGCTCCGCTATCATATGATCTTTTATCATCTCTATTAAGGTCTCTTCTAATACTTTGAAACTTTTTAATAAAACTTTGTGCCTCGTCAGGGTCATCTAAACCTTTTACTAGTTCAAAACCTTCATCTATTTGTCTTAAACCTTCTTCATAAATTGAGGCAATTTCCTCTTGAGTATGACTCTTGGTAAATGGCCAAATAGCTGAACCAATGGTTCCTTTTTCTGCAACAGCCGTTCCAAATACGCTAATTGACAGTGCCGTTGCTAATACCTTTTTCATTACCTTTTTGTTTTTATCCATTTTTATCCTCCTAAATAAAAATAAATTTTGATATAATATACCACAAATATTGCATAAAAAACAATTGACAAATTAGCACAATATATCTCAAAATAAAATATCTTTTAGTGTGTTTCGACATATTTGGCTGCATAACTTGTTGAATTATCCTTACGCAAACTCGCAGTAATACCGCTACTTTTTCATGTAAACTAATCCTAATGTATTGGGCCCGCAATGCGAAGAAATCGTGCATCCGGCGTCGGTTATATAGATTTCCTTAAAGATGTTCATTTCTCTTATATATTGGTAAACACTTTCTAAAAGCTCGCGGGACTGCAGTGTGTGCGTTATGAAGAGCCGCTCTGGGTTTATCGAATCTACATCTGCAAAACGTTCCTTGGCGTATTGAATTGCCACTTTTTCTAAACTTCCTCTATACTTTTTTCCTACAGACATCGTTCCACTAGTGTTATCCACCTCTATGCAGGGCTTCAGCTTTAAAATATTCGCTCCCAGGGCCGACAACATCGAGCATCTGCCGCCGGCGCACAAAAATTCAAGCGTATCTAAAATAAAGTTTGTCTGCACTTTACCAATCAAATTGCGAACCTCAGCCTGGATCTGCTCTGCTGACATACCTTGCTCTGCCATCTTAGCGGCCTCAATTACAAGGTGGCCCATGCCGGTTGACAAATTTCTCGAGTCTATGGGGTAGACTCCCGGAAGCTCAGCCGCAGCCGCACAACAGTTTTGGTAGGCACAAGAGATTGCCGAGCTCAAATTTATATGCACCACCTCAAAGCCTTGATCCGTCCACTTTTTGAGCTCTTCGTAATACTCATTCACGTTGATTGCCGACGTTTTTGGCAGGCATTTTTTCTCGCGATACGTAGAAAAAATATCATTAGAAGACAAGTCCAGCCCGTCGAGGTAAGAACCTCCGTCCATCAAGATATGGAACCGAAAGTACGGAATATCGTACTTCTCCTTTAGCTCGGGCCCTATATCGCAAGAACTGTCCGCGCTCAAGATAACTTTTTTCGCACTCATAATATAAAAGTCACTCCGATAAATTATTAAAAATTTGCGATTACAAGTAAAACTGTCCAAAACCATTATAGCAAATTATTTCAAAAAGCACAAACCATATTTCATCGAGCTAGGTGCGGAGGTTTTGGAGCCGGCCGCGTTGATCTTTTTGGCGCAAAAATGTATAATGGTGTATGATTAAATATAGCTATTGCGGGGGGACGCGTGGGTATGCGACAGAGTGTGGACAGATTTTTTGATTATATTGCGGGCAAGAGTGTGGCCTTTTGCGGCGTGGGGCGGACTAATTTGCCGCTTATTAAGATGTTTAGCCAGAAGGGAGCTTTGGTTACGGCTTGCGATTCTAAGCGAGAGGACCAGCTTGCAGATGTTATTAAACAGCTTGAGCCCTATAATATTCAATTTATGCTTGGGCCGGAATACTTGCAAAACTTGGATTTTGACATTATATTTCGCTCACCGGGCCTAAAATTTTCTACTCCGGAACTCGTTGAAGCACGTCAGCGTGGCAGTATTGTTACCTCAGAGATGGAAGTTTTTTTTGACCTTTGCCCCTGCAAAATAATTGCCGTTACTGGCAGCGACGGCAAAACTACCACCACCACTATAATTTCAGAGATTCTAAAGCAGGACGGCAAAACTGTTCATCTGGGCGGAAACATCGGTACGCCGCTGCTGCCCACCATTGAAGACATCCGCGAAGACGACGTTGCCGTTGTGGAGCTCTCTAGTTTTCAGCTGATTTCTATGCGCAAAAGTCCTGACATCGCTGTGGTTACTAATCTTTCGCCCAACCATCTGGACGTGCATAAAGATATGCAGGAGTACATCGAAGCCAAACGGAATATTAT
>CAQKRU010000007.1 GCA_948823415.1 uncultured Eubacteriales bacterium | reverse complement strand
AAGCTAAAGGATTTTTTGGATTAAATTTTTTACTCAGATTACATAAGGTCAGTTAATACTTTTGTAAATTCATATCTTTTGATGCACAATCCAGTCTTCCACAAACTTTTTATCATCCAGGTTTATATTAAATTTTTCGCCGGTAGTCATATTTTTAACTTCTGCCTGACCACTTGCAAGCTCTGATTCCCCTAACACCAAGCAGAACCGCGCATTAATTTTGCTTGCATATTTAAGTTGAGCTTTGAGTCCTCTTTCTGCAACATCCAGTTCCGCATAAACGGAGGCTTCCCTCAATTTTTTGGCTAATTCAAAAGCTTTAAATCCAGCTTCTTCGCCGATTGCCGCAATAAATAGGTCACAAGACTTGGGCTTTGGAATATTGACTTTTTGCGATTCCATCAAAAGCAGTAAGCGCTCTACTCCCACGCCAAAGCCAACTGCCGGCATTGAAGGCCCTCCAATTTCTTCAATCAAACCATCATAGCGACCGCCGCCACCACAAACTAAACTTCTTTGTGAATCTGCTTGCGAGACAAACTCAAATACCGTTTTGGTGTAATAATCGAGCCCACGGACTATCTTTGGGTTAATTTTATATTCTATTTTAGAATTATCCAAATATTTCTGAACCACATCAAAATGTGTCCGGCAATCGTCGCACAAAAAGTCAATAATATCCGGTGCGTTTTGGGCTACACTTTGGCACTCTGGATTTTTACAGTCAACAATCCGCATAGGGTTGCGCTCCAAACGGTCTATGCACGTCTTGCACAAATTGTCCTTACGCTCGTAAAAATATTTCTTTAGCGCGGCTTGATAATTTTTTCTGCAAGCGGGGCAGCCAATCGAGTTAATCTCCAGCGTCAAATTCGAAACCCCAAGGCGGTCAAACAAAGTTTTGGCCAAACAAATAATTTCAGCGTCTGCTGCCGGCGCACCAGCGCCAAACATCTCTACTCCAAACTGATAAAACTCCCGATACCTCCCAGCCTGCGGCTTTTCATATCTGTAGCAAGGCGTAATATACGTCAATTTTATAGGCAACGCGTCGTTAAAAAGCCCATGCTCAAGCATTGCACGAACTGCCGATACCGTCCCCTCCGGCTTTAACGTTAACGAGCGTCCGCCTCTGTCGTTAAACGTATACATTTCCTTCTGCACAATGTCCGTACCGTCGCCAACGCCTCGGTCAAAAAGTTCCGTATGCTCAAAAACCGGTGTTCGAATCTCCTTAAAGCCATACAAGCTGGCCTCTTTCAGCATTATATCTTCAACAAACCGCCGCTTATAGCTATCTCTTGGCAAAATGTCTTGCGTACCACGAACCGCCTTTGTCAATAAATCCACGTTAAGCCCTCCTCAAAACCTAATAATAACCAAAAATTAACCGACAAACAGCAAATTTGTCGGCCATTTCATTATGTATAAAATTCACTAGTTATGCGGACTGATAATATTTCGCCACTCTAGGTCTCCCCTGTCGAGCCCATGTATCAGCACTTCTGCAGTTGCAATATTCGTCGCCACGGGGATTCCGTGCAAATCGCATAACCGCAACAAGCTCATATCGTTACCTTCCATGGCGTTAGTTCCCATTGGATCCCTAAAAAACAGCAGCATATCAATCTCGTTACAAGTGATCCTCGCCGCAATTTGTTGCATACCGCCTTGTGAGCCACTCATAAACCGTTGAATTTTTAGGCCAGTTGATTCAGTAATAACTTTTCCAGTAATACCGGTCGCGCACAAGTTATGTTTATTAAGAATCCCAGAATAAGCTATGCAAAACTGGACCATCAATTCTTTTTTCGCATCATGAGCAATAAGCGCAATATTCATAAAAAAGTCACTCCTAATATAAATCACACCAAAAAGCATGAACAAACTAAAATAACCGTGTTTAAAAAATTCAAAAATCCACAACATATAGTGGATAAAATCACTTACACGTACATGATATCACATAAAAAACCTAATTTCAATAATTTTTTAACAATAATGCAAAAATTTACAATCAACAAGGTAATTATACAATTTTTAAGGTCCAAAAAGCAAGCATTTTTTCTAAAAGTGCGGATAAAAATTTATTTATTGGAAAAATAGACGTCCATAATGTCCTTCGCAACGATTTTTGAGACCATGCCCTTCGCGCCATGCTCCACCACCACCGCGATGGCGATTTCGGGGTTCTCATAAGGTGCAAAGCAAATAAACGTGGTATGGTCAGAACCGCTGTTTTGCGCCGTACCAGTCTTGGCGGCAATCGGCACCATATATCCGCTAAAATTCGTCGCCGTACCCGAAAGCACAACCTGCCTCATCGCATTTTTCACAATATTCAAGTTTTCTTCCGAGATTCCCACCGTATCCACAAGCTCCGGGTGCTCCGGACTATTCTCCATAATAACGTTCTCTCGCAGATAGTCCGTAACTTTGCTGATCAAATGCGGCCGGTAGCGATTACCACCACTCGCAATCGTCGCCACATACGTTGCCAGCTGTAGCGGTGTAAACTGATTATCCGCCTGGCCAATCGCCGCTTTAATCGTCACTAAGTCGCTCCACCGCGATCCTACAGCCTTGCTGTGCTCTGGTCCGGCCAAAACCCCTGCGGATTCCGTCAGCTCTATCCCCGTCTTTACCCCCAGTCCAAAGCGCTTGGCGTATAGGTCCATCTTTTCTATGCCCAGCCGTCTGCCGGCCTCCGAAAAGAACACGTTGCAAGACTTCGCCATCGCATAGAACAAATCCGCGTTTCCATGCACGCCCAAGCATTTGTTTGTGAAGTCATGCCCGGGGTAATGGTAAATTCCCGTGCATCGAACCTTGTCTGCCGTCGTTAAAACGCCTTCTTGCAGCGCTCCACAAGCCACTAACGGCTTGAATATTGACCCCGGTGCAAAAGAGCCTCTAAAAGCCCGGTCAAACAGCGGATTGGCCTTGTCATTCGTGAGCAGCGTATAGTACCCCGGCTCACTCAGCTTGGCTAAATCGTAGCTCGGGTACGTTGCCGCCGCCAAAATCGAAAAATCCTTCACGCTCAGCGCAACAACCGCACCCGCAACACAGTCGTGCTGGCCAGCAGACTTCACCGCCTTTGCCAAAGACTCATTTGCCGCCCTTTGAAGCCGCGAATCAATCGTCAAAAAGATCGTGTTGCCGGGCTTTGCTTCTTTTGCGTTCGGCGTGTGCAGCACAGAGCCGTCCCTTGCCACCTCTACCTTTTTTTCGCCCGCAACCCCTCGGAGCATCTCCTCCATCGCGGCTTCGATTCCGCTTTTGCCCACGGTGTCATTAAGCGTGTAGCCCTTGCTCTTTAATTTTTCGTACTGCTCTTCGGAGATCTTCCCCGTCGACCCAACGATATGCGGCGCCAAATCTGAGTTAACCGCCTGTCTTTTGGCCGACAAACCTATCCGAACACCCGGCGTATCCTGAAACTTCTCTGCAATAATCGTCAAAAGCTCCGGGCTAATGTTGTCCGCAAAAGTGTACGAGCTCGCCATCGAATCATAGTAGCCGCTCACGTCCATGTTGTACTTCACGCTGATTATATCGCGCTTTGTCTTTGTGTCAAAATTCTGGCAGCCATACTTTTGCGCCAGCTTCTCCATGCATTCGTCCGCGGTAGAGTAGGAATTCAAGTTCAGCCGGTTCTTGCCCTTGAGCTCCTTTATCTCCTTCTCCTTGTCCTCCGCAAACTTAAAATGGCCATTTGGCGCCAGTGTTATCGGCAGCTCATCGATAAATGGCTCTTTTTTTAAGGCCAGGAGCGTAATTAAGTCCAAAATCGTCTGGTTTTCTTCCTCCGGAGGCAGCGCGAACCTGTCCAGCATGATTTTGTACCCGGTGATGTTCTCCACAAGCCCGACACCGTTGACGTCCAAGATCTCGCCGCGCAAAATATCTGTTTTGTTTCGATAAATACTACTCCGATTGGCGCGCTCTCGGTATTCTTCGCCGTTTATGATCTGCCAATCCACCAGCCGCGCGACATACGCCGAAAATATTGCAAGAACCAGTCCCGCGCAGAAGATGTATCGCGAATGCTCCTTCAATCTCAACCCTTATTCCCGCCTCGCTGCTTTATTTGTGATTATTTTTCAAAAATCACACAAAAATTATTCATCGCCGCATAGCCCGCACAACTCCCGCCGCTACGCCATTATCTCACAGACATTCTAACCGACCTCTATTATATCACATTTTTTCTCCTTTGGATAGCGCCACGCTTTGCGCTCATCCTCGCGTTTTGGCCGCTTTTTTCATATTTCCCGCGGTGTCCTCCCAAAAAATCGCAAAAAGCCGCAGCGCGTTAAGACAAGCTGTGACTTTGCTTTTGTTTATAATTTAAATTAGTTTTGCGGCAAATTATTCCAAATCGCGGGTGATATAAATGAAAAGTAGCGACTTAATCGCATCGACAGGCCAAAATATAAAAAATCTGGTTCCGGCAGCGCACACAAGAATCGTGGCAGAGAACATCGTGTGCTTCATTATGGGGTTATTCATATCCAAAGGCGTCGCTTTTGGCGCATACGCGCCGTTTGGTAGCGCCTTCTTGGCCGCCGTGCCTTATAATAACATGCTTTTTAGCTTTCTTGGCGTTATAACCGGCTACATTTTGCCGAGTGAGATCAACATCGGCATCCGCTATGTCTCCACCGCCATTGCCATTTGCGCCATCCGCTGGACGTTGAACGATTTGCCCAAGATTAAAGCCAGCAAGCTGTTCGCGCCGATTCTTTCCTTTGCGGGCATCATCACGACGGGCTTTGCGGTAAACATCTTCAGCATAACCGATTTTAACGAAGTTGTGATGTACCTTTCGGAGACGATATTGTCGGGAGGCGCGGCTTATTTCTTTTCCGAAACCGCAAATATTTTGTCGTCACGAAGCAGAATCATAAGTCAGCCAGACTTTGTCTGCGTTTGCATGACGGCATTTATGGTGATTTTGTCCCTACTGCCAGTGAACCTGGGCTATATTTCTGTCGGCAAGGTTTTTGCGATTTTGGCAATAATGCTCTGCGCTAAATACCTCGGCGTAGTCGGCGGAAGCATCGCCGGGACCACCGCGGGCGTGCTCATGGGGCTGGCCTTTAAGGAGCCGACTCATATTATGGGCGCTTACGCTTTTGGCGGCCTGATTGCGGGATTTGTTGCGTGCTTTGGCAAAATGGCTTGCTGCCTGGCTTTTTTGAGTTCTTGCGTGGTTATTTCCAGCCAGACCGGCGATCCTACGGTTATTATTTCTGGAATTTACGAAGTTTTGGCCGCGAGCCTAATTTTTCTTTTCTTGCGTGATGATATCGGCCAGAGATTTACAAGATTTTTTGCGGCTTCGACCAACTATGAGCAAGAGCAAAGCTTCAAAAACTCCGTCACAATGCGCCTAAACGCTGCCTCGCGAGCTTTAATTAACATCTCGAGCACGATAAATTCGGTCGCCGAAAATTTGGCCAAGGTCAATGCCCACAAAAATCGCGACATATACTCCGCGGCGGTTGACAAAGTCTGCAGCAACTGCGGCCTTCGGAGCTTTTGCTTTGATTCTAAAACCGCGGATACGCTAAGCTCGTTCTCGAGAATTAACGAGGTTTTGTGCGAAAATGGAAAAATAAGTCCCGCCGATTTGCCCTCGAGTTTTGCCCAAAGATGTACCCGGGCGGCCGAATTAACGGGTAATATTAACTCTCTTTATGGCGAGATATCAAAAACAAAAATTGCCGAAAGCAGGGTAGCTCAAGTGCGTGACTTCGTCTCGGAGCAATTCTGCGATGTTGGCCTTTTGCTTTCTGACATCGTCGCTGGCATTAGAAGCTGCGGCACTTTTGACCCGAAATTAGCTCAGGAAATTACCGCCAAGCTTAAAAAGCTCGGCCTTGCGCCCCTTGACGTCTGCTGCAGATATGATGAATACGGCCGAATCTCGGTAGAAATCGAGGTTGCCGGGGCGATTGATAAAGGCAAACTCGAAAAAATGAATTTGGCAAAAAGGCTATCGAGGATTTGCCAAAAAAAGCTCAGCAGTCCTACTATCACCGCCACTTTTAACGCTTGCAAGATACAGCTAGTAGAAAAGCCAACTTTCAACGTGCAGGTCGGAATCGCCCAGCATATCTGCAAAAACGGCGTGCTGTGCGGCGACAATTATACATATTTTAACGACGGCGCCGGGCGCATGGTTGTCATCCTGAGCGACGGCATGGGAACCGGCGGCCGAGCCGCCATTGAGGGGGCCATGGCTTGCAAGGTCATGGAGGACCTGATAAAATCCGGCGTGACCCTCCCCACCGCGGTCAAGATCACTAACTCCGTGCTGCTGGTAAAGTCGGAAGACGAATTTTTGTCCACCCTAGACATCCTCTGCGTGGACTTATTCACAGGGGCCGCAAAGTTCATCAAGGCGGGGGCTCCTCTCACGTTGATTAAAAAAGGCGAAAACGTGACCCATCTCGCGCCGGATTCCTTGCCTATTGGCATATTAAAGGAGGTCAACATCGCAGAGCATGCCGACACTCTCGCAGCTAACGATAAAATCCTGATGGTCTCGGACGGCGCAGTATCTCAAAGTGACGAGTGGCTTGAGGATACTTTAAAAAGCTGGGATAATCAAGAACCGCAGCAAATAGCGGATTCTATTGTAAAAAAAATCTTAAAAAATCAGTCCGATGATTTCGACGACGACATCACAGTGATTGCAATAAAGCTCGCCGACTCACCCTGATTTGCGCCAGTAGTCCAAGAAACCGCAAAAAATCGCAAATGCCACCTTCGACTGGTACTTCTTATCCAGCAGATTCCTCACGTCCTCGCTGTTGGACAAAAATCCGCACTCAACAATAACAGCCGGGACCGTAGATTTATTCAAAAGGAAAACGCCCTTTGGCGATGGCTTTATCTCGCGGTTGTTGCCCTTTTGAACAAACCCCAAAAACGACGCACGGATGCTCTGCGCCAGCTCTTGGCTCTGCGGGTTGTTCTTCGAGTAAAAAACCTGCGCGCCCTTATACCGGCCGTCCTCAAACTTGTTCTGGTGAACGCTTATCAGCAAATTGTTCGGGTCGCTGTTTACGATGCTCAGTCGATTTTTCAAGTCCGAAACCTTCTTAGACCGGATCGTACTTGAATTCTCGCTATGTATGGACTCATCCTCGTCCCGCGTCATTTTTATGTTAAATCCCGAAACCTCAAACAAGCTCTTAAGTTTGAGCACGATATCCAAATTTATGTCCTTTTCGAGCACATTGTCAAGCCCCACCGCGCCGCTATCCACGCCTCCGTGTCCTGCGTCAAGGATAACCGTAGGAAAATACGAACCTTTGCCCAAAGAGGCTTGCCGCGAGGCGTGCAAAAAGCATGCGTTCAAGATTAAAACCGAAAAGGCAATATATCCGCACAAAACCAGGGAGTAAAAAACGGCGTCATTGCCCCATTTCAAGTTTTTCAAAATACCACCCCATAACATTTTATGCGGGTGCAGCATTTTTAGGACAATTTTAAAATTAGATATTTTCGCTCATGCTCAAGAGCTTTTTCATTTTATGGTTAACCCCAGAGCGTGTAAGCGGGGTCGAGAGGTTTTTGCCAAGCTCTCTTAGCGACATCTCTGGATTCTTAAGCCGCAAACTAGCAAGTTCCCTCAAGTCGTCACTCAAGCAATTAAACTTGCCAGCCTTCTTAATCCTCTTTATCGCATCTATCTGCGCCGTAGCGGCCGCCGCAGTCTTGCTGATATTCGCCGCCTCAAAGTTCGTCGTCCTGTTCACGTAGTTGCGGACCTCTTTGACCATCTTAATTTGCATAAAGTCCATGGCGCAAAGCGGCGCGCCAATATACGTCAAAAAGTCCGTTATATCGGAGCTGTCCTTGATGTAAACCACAAAAACGCCCTTCCGAGTGGTGCTTTTGACCTTTAACGGCACATTTTTTAGAGACGTCAAAACCTCGAACAAGCATTTGGACAAATTCATATAAGGCACACAAAACTCCAAATGATAGCCATTCTGCGGGTCCGTTACCGTGCCGCAAGCGATAAACGCGCCCTTCAAAAAAGATTTCGCGTCCTCTTGCGTTTTTAGTAAGTCCTTGTTTATCCTCAAGTTTATTTCGTCTTTTTTTAAGTGGCCAAACCGAGTCAAAATCGCATTTCTGTCGCACTCTTCAGAGACCTTCAAAATTATGTTTTCCTTTTTATCCGTGCCAGAAAACTCAACATCCACCGCGCAGTCGAAGTTCTGCGCCAACAGATCATACACAAGCTCACTTATATTGCCGTTCTCCGTGTGAAACGATATCTCCGAAAACTTGAAGTTCCTCGAAAACAAAAGCATTCCGTACAGCAAACAAAAGGAAGCTGCGTCAAAGGGCCGGCTCGCCTTGCATAGTTCGTTCTTGACCCTCGCCGAAAACGTCATTCAACCGCCTCCTTGCGCCAACTCAATGAATCCAGCTCGCCGCTCAATTTTTGCTGATGTCCCTGTGGTTGATGACGACGTGATGGCCGGCGTCGAGCAGGTGGTTGTAGAGGTACTGCGCAATCGCCACCGAACGGTGATGCCCACCCGTACAGCCAATCGCGATCACCAGCTGACTTTTGCCTTCGTTGCAATAAAGCGGCAGCATGTAGTCAATCAGCGAGACCGTCCGCTCAATGAAGCCCTTCGTCTCCTCGCCGTTTAGCACATACTCCGCCACCAGCTCGTCCAGTCCGGTCAAGTTCCTCATTTCGTCTATATAATAGGGGTTTGGCAGGCACCGGACGTCAAAAACCAAGTCTGCTTCGGTCGGCAATCCATGTTTAAATCCAAAAGACATGCATGTAACCGTAAGCGCACTTGAAGAATCCGCCAAAAACAGCGACGCGATCCTCTTTTTAAGCTGCGCCGATGACAAAAACGAAGTATCTATCAAATAGTCCGCGGAATTTTTAATAGAAGTCAAGAGTTCCCGCTCGAACCGTATGGCTTTTTGGACGGCTCCGTGGTAATTTTCGGCCAACGGATGCTTTCTTCGAGACTCTTTATACCGCTGAACCAAGACGTTCTCGCGCGCATCAAGAAACAAAATTTTGTAATTTTTACGATTAGCCTTCAGCTTTTCAATCGACTCAAATGAGCCCTCCAAAAAGTTCTCCCCGCGAATGTCAATAACCACGGCGACCCTCTGCATGCTCTTGTCCGAAGACTTCTGGCACAGCTCATAAAAAGTCGAAATCAGCTTGGTCGGGATATTGTCAACGCAGTAAAATCCGATATCCTCCAAGGCATGCAGCGCCTGGGTCTTGCCCGCGCCCGATAAGCCCGTCACAAAAAGGAATTCCATAGCTCAAACCTCCCCCATTTTGCTCTTCCTCAAACTTTTAACTTTATGGCCAATTTCAGCATCAAACGCGCCCTTTCAAATGATGATTACCTCGCATTCGAGCGTCACACCGGTCTTTTTCATCACAGTCTCTTTAATATGGTCAATCAGGCTAACCACATCGTCGCAAGTGGCGCCCCCCTGGTTCACTATGAACCCCGCATGCTTGGTGCTGACCATTGCACCGCCAATTTTGGCGCCTTTTAGCCCGCAATTTTGAATCAGCGTGCCGGCAAAGTTGCCCACCGGCCTTTTAAAAATGCTCCCTGCGTTGGGATAATTCAGCGGCTGCTTCTCCTTGCGACTCGAAATATAGCCATCCATCCTCTCTTTTATATGTATTTTGTCCCCGGCTTCTAGCCTAAATTTCGCCGACAAAATAATCTCGTCAACGCCCCGGTACAGGCTGCTCCTATACGACAACGCCATCTCGTCCGCGGTCCTTCTTACAATCTCGCCAGAATAGGTCATGCTCTCGGCCGAAACAATAACCCCCTTCATCTCTTCGCCATAAGCTCCCGCGTTCATGAAGACCGCTCCGCCAACAGTCCCCGGGATCCCATAGGCAAACTCCAAGCCGCTAAGGGATTCTTGCAGAGCAAACTTGCACAGCCTCGAAAGCGCAGCTCCAGCGCCACATTCGATCGTACCGTCACTCTCCAGAGTAATCGTCTTAAACTCGCCATCAAGCTTAATCACCGCCCCGCGGATACCGTCGTCACTCACCAAAAGGTTAGACCCGTTGCCAACAACCAAAAACGGGACTTCAAAGCCATTCAGAACCTCTATAACCGCAGCCAAGTCGGCTTTCGAGTTCACCGTTATAAAAATGTCCGCAGCGCCGCCAATTTTAAACGACGTATGCTTTGCCATCGGCTCATTCTGCAGTATGCTCAAATTCAAATTTAAATCCGTCAGCGCCCCAATCGCGCTCTCACACTCGCTGCTACCCATAATTCCTCCACTAATCACAAAACTTTTTCGCGCGTTAACTCTCTTCTTTTTATTTTTCTAATTTCGAAATTAAATATTTAACTTTATCTGATTATTCGTAACGATGTCATTGTTAAAATAGTCCATTCCCAAGCCATCCAGCAGCTCTTTGGCCGCGTTATAGCCCATCTTTTTTTGCCGATTATTCATCGCAGCGACTTCCACAATAATCGCCAAATTTCGGCCGGGCGTTACCGGGATCGTCACAATCGGAATATTCACGCCCAGAATTTTTGCATATTCGTTTTCTATGCCGATTCTATCGTAAATCTTGGCTCTATCCCACATCTCGAGGTTGACCACCATGTCGATCTCCTGCGTCACCTTTACAGAGCCCATTCCAAAAATGCTCCGAGCGTCAATGATGCCAACGCCGCGCAGTTCAATAAAATGCCGAAGATTTTTTGGCGCCGAGCCTGTCAGCTTTTTGTCGTTAATTTTTCTTATCTGCACCGAGTCATCCGCAACTAGCCGGTGCCCACGTTGAATCAGCTCTATCGCCGTCTCGCTCTTGCCAACGCCGCTGTCGCCGATAATATATATCCCCTGGCCGTAAACCTCCACCAGAACGCCGTGCCTCGTGATGCGCGGTGCCAGCTTTACGTCCAAAAATTCCACAATGTCGGCAATAAAATTCGAAGTCATCTCGGAAGTCCGCAAAATCGGGATAAAATTCTTCTTCGCCGCCTTAATAAGCTCCGGGTACGGCTCAATGTTCTTCGTGATTATCACCGCGGGTGGCTCAAACGCAAAGATTCCATCCAATATCTTATAGCGCTCATCGCTCGTCAGGCCCGACAAATACGCGTTTTCCGTCCGGCCCATAACAACCAACCGAGTGCTATTAAAATAGTCAAAAAAGCCGGTCAGCTCCAGGCCCAAGCGGTTAACGTCCTTTTCGGATATCAAAATTTTGTCCGGATCATCCGGCATAAACGCGATGTTAAGCCTCATGCTGCTTATGATGTTCGTCAACGACACCGAAAAATTGTTCGACATTTTATCACCCGCCACCTTGTTTTTTCACGAAATCGCCATAAAAACATTATAGCCCAGCTTAAAATTATTTTCAAGGAGCCGAGAAATCGCGCCACAGTTTAATAAACCAAGCTGCTTATCTTTTGGTTGGCGCCCATGTATCTTATTTTGGCCTGCGCGCTGATTTCATAATCCGCGGCTTTTAGGACTTCCTCCAGATTTGCTAAGTTCTCTTTAAAAAATCCGGCGTTTGCGTTCATAATGTGCCGATAAAAGTTAAAGATGTCGCAACTGTTCTTTTTAATGCACGAATCAATGGCTTTCTGCATCAGTTCTGCAAGCCGGCTTTCGATAATCGGCTTAATTTCGCTATTTGCCGCAAGATTATCCGCATTGTACAATTCTAAATCCGCACACAAACTTACGTTAAACACCGGCTTGCTGCCATCAACGCTCACGCTTGTTTTTGACTTTGCCTTGCTCAGCTCGTAGTATAGCTGCGCGTCGCCCACGTTTATGCTGTCCGCAATATTTTTAGCTTTTTTGTAGAGTAATAGCACGCCCTTCGTGGCCTCTTCGCTCAAGACGTCCGTCAATTTGTCGGACTTAAACAGCGCAATTTGGGGGCAGGCCACCTTCCCCTCATCTTTATTATATTCAAGAAGCCACACTTTTGCTGCTTTTTGCGGATTTTCAAGGTCACTTAAGAGATATCGAATGTTAGAATTTATGCCATCGTTGCCCTCTTTGCCTATTTTCGATATCGACACGATGTCCTCTGCGTTGATTATATCGCCATCGCCCTCGCTTGCAAACACATCTTTTGCTGCTGCGCTCGAGATTAGCACCTCCACCGTTGGGCGAAGTTTATGGTTTGTAGAAAAAAACTTTATAATTTCTTTTATGCCGGACTTTGCCGTCTCCTGGCCGATTATCAAGACTATCGCGTGAGAATATAATATCTTTTTGCCGGTCTGGTTCTCGATTTTGTTCACGGCTTCAATCAAGGTTGGCGCCGCTGCCGACATGTTTATTATGCTTTTGCCCTCCTCCTGCGAGCTTGATTCTGACGTCGTTTGAGTGTTTAGCGCCTGCACGGTTAATTCGTAGGCGTTTTCGGTTTTGTCCACCCCGATTCCATAGACTATCAGCTGCTCGTCCAAGCCCGCCACCTGCGTGCATCCGCACAAAAAGCCCACCAACACTAGCTCCAGCAAAATTACAATCTTTTTTATGGTTATCATTTTTCTCATCCTCGCAAACCCTCACTTTATCTGCATTTTGTGCTTTATTAAAATTACCATTGGGATCACGAACGCCGTTGCCATGGTGAACATGAAGATAAATTTTATGTCGTAAAAAAAGTACGAGACTTCCTTGAACATCGGCAAAATCAGGCTCAAAATCAGCACCAATGCGTCGCCCAAAAATATTATTATTTTGCTTTTGCCCTCGCCAAACAGCCGCTTCATTACCGAGAAGAACGCGAACAAAAACAGCGACACCGTTATGAAGAGCCCCGACGTGAAGATTCCAAGATAAATCGCGTCCATTCGCTTAAACACGCCGATTCCGGCCACGCTTGCTGCTGTGTATATCGGGAAATTCTGCGTTTTTAGGTAGTCCCCCAGCGCACCCGTGACGACTGCTATCACCAAAACAAACAGCGTGTAAATCGATACGGTCGATGCTATCAGCGTTTTCTTTATGTTGCCTTTTGCAAACGGCATAATTATTGCCGCAAGCGGAACATAAAACGACAGCGAGGCTAGATATACCGTGCCGTTGAGTGTGTCCGTTAGGCCTTCAAATAGCAGCGGCGGGAAGTTCATCGCGTCAATTTGAGGAATCAGCGTAAAAACTATAAATGCGATCGATGCGCAGATGATGAACAATATTATTGTGCAGGCGCGCGCTATGCCTTCTATCCCCTTGCATGTGGCGTAGGATGCCGCCAGAATCACGCACAGCGTTAGCATAAAGAGCGAGATGTCCGGATTTACGACGTCTCGTACGAAGATGTTGAACAGCGACAGTGTATAGCAGCACGCGAAAAGGTAGTAGACTCCATAAATTATTAGGAATACTGTTCCTAATTTTTTGAAATTTACCGCGCAATTGTCCGCGATGCTCATTGTGGGGTTTATTTTGTAGAGCTTATACACCGGCAGGAGGTACACCACGTTGATCAAAAGTGCTATCGCCGCCGATATGGCGTGGTCCCACATGTTGCTGCTTTGCGCCATTGGCAGATTATAGGTTATTCCTATGATTATGTTGACTAAAAACAGCAGCGAGAACAGTTGTGGCGCGGTTATTATGTCTTTTCGTTCCATTGTCGGCTCCTTTATTTTTGGCTAATGCGGCATGTTTTGTACGTTTTCGGTCTTTTGCGATAACGTCTTCCAGCCGGCTCTCATTATTACGTCCCGCATGCTGTAGAGGTTAAACGGTGCAATCGGCGCTACAAACGGGATTCCGAAATTTGATTTTGCGCATATGTTCACAATCAGCACCGAGAATAGCAACATCACTCCCCAGATTCCTAATATTCCGCCCACTAGGATGAATATGAGTCTTAAAATTGCGGTTGGCTCGTATAAATTCGGGATTACATAGGATGATATCGCCGTCAAAGCAACAACCATCAACGTCGGCGCACCAATTAACCCGGCGTTTACTGCAGTTTCGCCTATTACCAGGCCCCCCACGATGCTCACAGCGTGCCCTAGCGGCCGCGGTAGTCGTAGTCCGGCTTCTCGCATGATTTCGTATACAAAATGGATGATCAACGTCTCTAGCATCAGCGGAAACGGCGTGCCGGCGATTGCGTAGGCGATTTTGCTTATTAGCCGGTCGGGAAAGACCTCTGGGTTAAACACGGCAAGCGCGACGTATAGCCCCGGCAGCAGCGTCGAGATTAAAAACGATAAATATTTTAGCCATCTTGTTAGCGTTGCAAAGTACGGCCTTTCGGCGTAATCGTCGATTGTCTGGAAGTACTCCACAAACAGGTACGGCACAATTAGCGCGGTTGGCGTGCCGTCCACCAAAATCGCTATTCGGCCTTCGGAGATTTTTCCGCAGACGGTATCGGGCCGCTCGGAATACCCCACCCCGCTAAAAAAAGACAGGTCGCCCTCTTCTTCAAGGTACGGCATTAGATATTCTGCCGCGAGGACGTTCTTTAAGTCTATTTTAGAAAGCCGCCGTTTGAGTTCTGCCAGGATTTTGCTCGAAACGGTTCCATTTATATAGCACAGGCAGATGTCGGTTTTGCTGATCTGACCCACCGTCGAGAACTCGAACTTAAGCTTCGGATTCTTGATTCGCCGCCGTATTAGCGTGAGGTTTATTCTTATGGCCTCCACAAAGCCCTCTTTGGAGCCTTTTTGCATGACTTCTGTCTCCGGCTCTGCGATGCTTCTAAAGTTAAACCCCTGCACTCCGATGGCTAGCGCCTTTTCGCATTCGTCAAACAAAAGTAGCGCAAATCCCGACATCACCAGCTTAAACGCGTCTTCAAAGGTCAGCACGTCTATCTGCTCGCTTATTGTCAGGATGTTGCTTTTTATATACTCTAGCTTCTCCTCGCTAGACAGCGCTTCTTCGCCAAACGCGTAAACAATCGGATTCATCACGCTGGTTGCAAATGTTTCTTTGTTTATCATGCCCTCCATCGTGATTATCGCGGCGTTTGTGTTTAATATTTTTACCGGCTTTATTGTTAGGTCGGCACTTTCGTCAAACGATTTTTTAAAATATTCTAGATTTTTCTCCAACGAACTTGACAGCGGCTGCTTTTTTTCTTTTTCATCTTGCACCTCATTTTGCGCGGATTTCCACCTATGCACCAGCTTATTTAGAAAATTTCGCATTTTTAATCATCCCCCATGTTAATGATTTGCAAAATCTTCATAATTTATACAGATTTGCATAATTTTGATAATTTTGATGCAAACTATTGCTGGTGATGAAACATGACAATCTCATTAATTCGGACTCTTTTGCTTTACATGATAATAATCTTGGCGGTGCGGCTCATGGGCAAGCGGCAAATTAGCGACCTGCAGACTTCTGAACTCGTGGTCACCTTTTTGATTTCTAACATTGCGTCCATCCCGATGCAAAACTCGAGTATTCCGCTTTTTGCCGGGCTTATACCTATAATTGTCCTGGTTGTGTGCGAGATAGTTCTCTCTAACATTATGCTTAAAAGCTGCAAGTTTCGAAAGTTCATTTGCGGGAGCCCAGTTGTAATCATCGATCACGGAAAAATCGATCAAAAAGTCATGAAGGATCTGCGCATGACTACAGAAGATCTCTTTGAGCAGCTGCGCCAGCTGGATGTCTTTAGCCTGCAGGATATTGATTTTGCCATAATAGAGACAAACGGCCAAATGAGCATAATGAAAAAGCCCGAGAAGCAGCAAGTCGACGCGAGTATGCTTGGTTTGTCGCCGCCTTCTCAGGAGCTCGAAACGGTTATAATCAGTGACGGAGAAATTTCGGATTCTTCGCTATCTCTATGCAAATTATCCGAAAAATGGGTCCGTGGCGTCCTAAACAAAAAGCATCTGGCTCTAAAAGACGTGTTCATAATGACGGCCGACAAAAACAAAAACTTCAATATCATAAAAAAAGAGGACTCAAAATGAAGCGCTTTATTATTGCGATAATCCTGTTTGTAACCACGGTTTCGTGCTGCGTGGCCGAAAATATCTGGCTCGACAATCGCGTTAAGCTGTTCACAGCAGATATCAACAGCGTCATGCAAAACGTTAGCGATGAAAATTCTGATAAAGCCCAAAATTTAGCCACCGATGTGGTTGACCGGTGGCAAGAGCAACAAATTTTTCTGTCTACTTTTATTAATCACGAACATCTGGATAAAATCACTCAGGCCATGATAAGCATGCGCACGAACCTTTCTCAAGGTCAAATTGAGGATTTTTTTGTCGATGCTGAACTTAGTAAGTCCCTGTTTGAATACCTCAGGAGCAACGACATCCCAACTCTACAAAATATCTTGTAGGAGATTTGCAAAACTTTAGCTAGCCGTTTTCATTTGCAGCCGCAATTTATCCGAGATCATCGCGATGAATTCGCTGTTGGTCGGCTTGCCTCTGCTGTTATGTATTGTATAGCCAAAATAAGAATTCAAAATGTCCACGTCGCCTCTATCCCACGCCACTTCTATTGCATGGCGGATCGCTCTTTCTACTCGTGAGGAGGTGGTCGAAAACTTCTTTGCTACCGACGGATACAGCTGCTTCGTTACGGCGTTGATTATCTCTGGGTTTTCCACCGACATTATAATAGAGTCTCGCAAATAGTGGTACCCCTTTATATGCGCCGGAACCCCTATTTGATGCAGGATTTCCGTTACTTTAAATTCGATCCCCAGCTCTTTGCTCACGTTGTTTGCCACCTTTTCTGCAGAGCCCGCCGCGTGATCTTCTGCTTTGCTTATTTTATACATGTCGCTCAAAAGGTCCAGAATCCGCTCTGCCAGGTTGTTTATGTCAAACGGCTTTAGCACAAAATACGATGCTCCGGCCGAAAGCGCTTCTTTTTCTAGCACGTCGCTGTTAAAATTAGATAATACTATGAATATCGGCTTTATCATGCCTTTTTTCTCGCTAAACGACTTCATGACTCCGATTGCATCAAGCTTTGGCATAAATAAATCCATTATAACAACATCTGGCTTATACTTTTTTATTGAGTCTAAAAGCGCCACTCCGTCTTTTTGGACGATTCTACTTTCTATGCCCAAATTTTTGAACACCGCTACGGCCTCTCGATTTAGTTCTTCAGATTCCTCTGCAATTAGCAGTTTAACAAGATTTCCCATAGTTTTTCCTCCAGTTATTATTTATCGTAACCTTATGTTACCATATACTGGAATAAATAGCAAGTGTTTCCAATTGAATTTTTGAAGTTTGGTACCTACAATAAAATCTTACAATATTTAGGAGATTTTTTTATAATCTGTGTCGTTTAAATCTTGCAGTTTGGCGATCATATTTTCGGCAAAAATAGCATATCCTCTCTGTGGGTCGTTTACAAAAACGTGCGTAATGGCGCCAATTAGCATGCCGTTTTGGACGATTGGACTACCACTCATTCCTTGAATTATTCCTCCGGTTTCGCCAAGCAGCCTTTCGTCCGTGATCTTGATTATCATGTTCTTGCTCATGGCCTCTTCGTTGTAATTTATGTGGACGATGTCGATGTCATAATATTCGGGCGTGGAGCCAAACACCGTGGTCAAAATCTGAGCTTTGCCTTGCTTTGCCTGTTGCTTCATTGCCACAGGAATGGGCTCGGTTGAACTTGGTGTGCTATTAAATTTGCCATAAATCCCGCTATAAGTATTTTCTGTTAGGGTCCCGATGGGTTCACCCTCGATAAAGTAGGCCTTTAACTCGCCGGGATTGCCTCTCATGCCCTTAGAAATCCCGTTGATGTTCACCTTTATTATGTCTCCATGCGACAATGGCAGCAGTTCGCCTGTGTCTATATCGCAAATACCGTGGCCCAGGCCTCCAAACGTCTTGGTTTTTTCGTCCCAAAACGTCACCGTTCCAATCCCAGCAGAGCTATCCCTCACCCAGATTCCCAGCTTATACGCGCCGTCGGTCTCGTTTTTGGCCGGCTTGATGCTCGTCTCATACTTCATCCCATTCCTTATCACCTCTGCAAAAAGGTCATCTCCTCCGCTTTCTTCTACCACTTTTATCAGCTCTTCGTTGCTGTTGACTTCGTTTTGGTTCACGTTTAATATGATGTCTCCCTTTTGCAGCCCCGCTTGCTTCGCCGGATTAACCACGCCATCGCTTTTTGTCTTGACGTCCGATATCCCCACAATGATGACGCCTTTGGTAAACAGCTTTACCCCAAAAGTGCTGCCGCCGGGCACAACGTAGACATCCTCTATTTTTTGTATATTTACTTTTTTTATTGGGATCATATTCATAAACAAAACTTTTGCGTCGTAGGTTTGCAAGTCGTTTTCTTTTAGCACCGGCCGAATTGTCGCGGATTCATCTGCACTAATGTTTAAGTAATTTTTTATATTAGCACTGCAAGTGGACGTAACCTTGTAGTTGTCCGGCAAATAAGAAGCCGTGACTTCGCAAAATGTCAGCACAAAGCAAGCCAAAACTCCCGTCACTAACGATAATCCCTTAAAGAACTTTTTTAACTTCAATCTTCTCACCTCCAAATCCAATGAGTCATATAACTATAGTTTTTCACAATACTGTTTTTTTATTTTGTTAAATGTTAACGCTCCTGCCAAATAAAAAAAAGACTAGCAATAAGGCTAATCTTATATATGATATAAAATTTTAATTTGGTAATTTTAAATCCAAAAGTAAAAGCGACAGCTGTCATAATAACAAGCAGTCGCCTTTATTTTTATTTTGTTTTTCTAGATTTTATTGTTGCGAGCTATTTTCTTTCTCTTTTCTCCTCTTGAGTATAAGGAGAATCAGGAAGATTAGTAAAAGTAGTAGTAGGATTCCTGCCGCTGTTAAGCAAATTATCTGGGTCCGTGATAGGTTTTGCCACCAATTTGAACTTCCGTTTTCTGCTGGTTGTAGCTCTTCTGTTTCGTTGTCTCCTTGGCCGTCATTTTCTGCATTTGAACCATTCCTTGAGCTACTCGAGCCGCCGTCAGAGTCAGATTCTTTATCTCCACTCAGGCCTCTCTTCTTATTTAGCTCGTCTCTTTCTGCATCTGTTAATTCATCCAATGATAAGCTTATCGGGAAGTAGGTAGTGTAAACAGCACCATACCAGCTGCCATCAAATTTGCCATAGTGGAAGTCTTCTCCGATTTTCGGTAGTCTAACTTCAATAAGATCTTCCATACCGTCGACCATCTCAATAAATACTTCTACTCGTTCACTAAGCGGCCTTGGAAGCTCGTTTTTATTTTCGTCTAACAACCATATCTTGCAAGTGTTATCGCTAGGGTATATATCCGCAATAAGTCTTGTGCCCTCTGGCAGAACTCTGCGTGGGCCGCTAACAATAATCTGTACCGTTTTGCCCTTAATGTCTACCGTTGTTCTTAAAACGTTTGTTTCATCATCGTTATTGCCTTCTAGTGCTCTTCTTTCTTCGTCTGTGAACTCATCATACATGATAAATGGCGAAAAGTGACGGTGGAATTGTGCTGCGCATTGTATTAGACCTTCTGGGCATTCTTTTTTCCCAACATTGACTGTAGGAATATTTTCATCTGCACCTACCACAGTACATGCGCTAACTAATTCCTCTGAATCCCAATCATCTTCATATTGCACATAAAGTACTACTGCTTTTTTCTTTGCGGCTTCAAGCACTTCCGGTGCTATTTCATCTGGTATCTCCAAATTTTTAAAATATGTGGATAAATCCTCATAACGAACACCATCTGGATCTGTAACATGAACATCAAACCGATGATAGTTATCGTCTTCTATCTTGTTTATGTCATCGACATCTTTCAGGTCATTGTGCAAAGCAACAGAGAATCTTGAACCTATTCTAAAAATTCCAAGTGCATTATCTAATCCAAACCAAACACTTTTATCAATTGAGCCTTCCTTGAATTCTTCTTTTAGCCACGTTATTCCTCGGTCTTTAATCTCTACACTTGTCGTTCCTTCATCGTCGACATAATGATCTGGCGGATAATCCTGTGGCGTTCCCCATCCTGACTTGTCCACTTCAATGATAAAGTATCCGCTGTTTTCTGCATCAAATATTATATTATAGTTCGGGTTATTTGCGTTCGTTAGCGTTCTTCCTTGTATGATTTTATATCTTCCAACTTCCTCATTGGTGGGGTCCTCCCGCTCAAAGCTACCGTAAAGATTGTCCCCTGCAATTAATCCATTTATTGTATCATAATTAGTTCTGGGCCTCATATCGGGGTCTGGAGTTTTATAGTATCTTCTTCTTTCGTTTGCCCGTATTGTTACATCCCTACGGTTTATTGCATATTTTATCGTTTTTGTTCCGCTAAAGTCCTTTTTGAATGTTATTACCACTTTCTTAGGACCAACATTCGTCACGTCGCTCGGGTCCGTTCCACTTTCTGCTAAGTAGTTAACATCAAAATGCGTTCCTTGCACTAATTGCATTGTTCGGTTCCCAAACATTGCTTTTATTGTAACTGCTGGTTTTTTCGGTGTTTTGTCGTATGTATATCCTGTTTCATCTGTGTACCCTGTCTTGTCTACGTCTACCTTAAGCTCACTTTCTGGCGTATTGTCTGATATTTGTTTTGGTTTGATTATAAAGTCTGCTGTTTTAGAACCGCTATAATTGCCCTTTAGATTTGCCTTTATTTTGTGTGTTATTGCATCAGTCATATTGGTTAGATACTCTAAATCATAATCTACATGCTCTATTAATAGTTTTGCTCCATCTTTTAATATTACCTCATCCGGTGTTTGTCTTTGCCCATTAAACACTTTCCCTTCTACTGGTTTCACAGACATTGTGATTCCATTTGGTTTACTGTCCGTTACCTCCTTCTTATTTATCGCGAACGTCTTCGTAACTGTTCCACTGTAATTGCCTTGACCTGCTATTGTTATTTTATATGAATTAGATACGTCCGTTGGGTTTGTGTCTCCGCTTACTGTATAATCTGTGTTAACCGTTAGTCTTCTTCCTCCAACTGTTACCGTTGGTGTTTGCGGGTGTGCATTGCCATCATATGTCACATTTTCGTAGCTCAACGCTACATCGCTTGCCGTTATCGGCGCCGCTGTGATCGTATATGTTTTTGTTATCGTTCCATCCAAGTTCTTTATAAACGTCACTCTCAACGTTTTTGTTCCTTGGTTTGTTATATCGTTTCCACCACTTGCATCTGTGTAGCTTTTGGTATAATCAACGTTTTCTTGCCATGTTTCTCCATTATATGTTATTTGTACATCGAGTTTTTGCGGACTTCCGTTATATGTAAATGTTGTTGGACCTGTTGTTACTCCAAGCTTGCTGTCCGTCGTGCTATCTGACACAGCTTTCCTAGTGATTGTGTACTTTACTGTTTTGCTTCCAGTAAAGTTACCTTGGCCCGTTACCGTATACGTGTGTTCGCCTTTATCTCTCAGGTTTCCTGAAACATTCTTTATGAAATCTCTGTTTGAACCTTCCGTTAGCAGTACGTTTTTGTATTTTGCCGTAAGAGTCGGTGTATGTGCAACTCCTGTATACACGCTTGATGTTGGGCTTACCGTTACTACAAAGTCACTGTCTGAGGTTATATCTCGCTGCGTTATTTTGTAAGTTTTTGTTAACGTCCCGCTGTAATTGCCTTGCAGGGTTATTGTTACTGTTTTTGTGCCCACGTTTGTTAAATCGTTACCACCACTTGCATCTGTGTAGCTCTTGGTATAATCAACGTTTTCTTGCAATGGTCTTGTTCCGCTACCCACTTTTTCTTTTACTGTCACGCCTACTTTTTGATCTTCACCGTTATACGTCACTTCAGCGTTAGCTAGCTCTGCCGATATGTTTCCATCGTCACTTGACGCCACCGTGATCGCAAACGTCTTTTCTACGTTTCCTTGGTAGTTGCCTTGACCTGCTATCGTTATTTTATATGAATCAGATACGTTCGTTGGGTTTATGTCTCCGCTTACTGTATAATCTGTGCCAACCGTTAGTCTTCTTCCTCCAACTGTTACCGTTGGTGTTTGCGGATGTGCATTGCCATCATACGTCACACTGTTGTAGCTCAACGTTACGTCGCTATCCTTTATTGTAGCCGCTGTGATTTCATATGCTGCATTTTTGCTTCCTGTGTAATTACCTTGGCCAACCGCTGTTATTGTTTTATTTGCCATGTTTGTCATATCACTTGGCCATGTAAGCGTGTAGTCCGTGTTAAGGGTTAAAGTTTTTGTCACACCATTTAATATATCTGTAAGCACAACATCTGGAGTATGCACTCCCCCCGTATACGCACTTGATGCCGGGGTTACTGTTACCGTTGCGTTGCTTATGTCCCTTGGTGTTATCTCAAAGGTATCCGTTCCAATTTTTAACGTGCCGTTTGTAGTGTTAACTATATTTACGTTAGAATTACTTGTGCTTGCTAGTCTTATCGTATAGCTACCGCCAAGGTCTTCTCCGCTATCTCTTGTCAGCGCAAGATCTACTCCATCTATAACTTCTCCGTTGTCTACAGCTGTAACCGTGTATGTAAATGTTGGGTCATTCTCTCCTTGCACTTTGTATTTATCATCTATTTTTACATTTACGTCCCTTTTAGTTATAGACCAGTCTTTTTTTAATGTCCTCGTTTCGTATGGCGCTTGTAAGGTTACCTCGGCTCTCCCCTGCCCTACATTTATTAAGTCACCTATGACGTTTAATGCATAATGCACATTTTCCTTTAATATGTCGTTTCCGTCTTTTACCGTAACTATTAGATTTTGTCTTCTACCATTAAAAGGAAAGCTGCTCTGATTTAAAGACATCGTAACGTTGTCAGCAGAAGGGCCATTAATCGTAAGTTTACCATTAACAAGTGAAAGTTCATAATTGGTAAGATCGCTAGTAGAAAAACCTGACGGGACAATATTATATTCTCCCGGGCCGGGATAATTTCCGCTTTCTTCAACCGCTACGCTACCTTCTATTAAGCTATCACTTAGTACAAACCCATGCCCAGATTGTTGCCACGTAAGCTGTGGAAGTTGTTCTCCATAGTTTATAGTTTGGTTATCCGCAGTTATTTTAATTTTCCTTTTTGAGATTTCTACTGTTCCTGTCAGTGTGCCTGTACAATTGTTTTTTAAATTCACTGTATACGTTTTGGTCCCGGCATTCGTCATGTCTTCGGGCCACACTACATCATAGTTTTCATAGCCAACATTATCGTAAGCCGCACCTCTAGCCGTTTCCCACGCTTTGATTGACCAGCCTTTAGGGGTTCCATCATATGTTTGCCCATAGCCGCCAATTTGCCCACAACTTATACGGTCGGCGGGCATGGGTGCCACTGTAAATAATGCAGGTACTTTCAATTTACTTTCGTTTGCGTCCCACCACCTTAAGCCTGCCCAGTTGTAGGTATCTAATACTGATGGATCTGGTGTAAACGTCGCTAAAATCTCATTTACTGCTCCTGCCGCGGTGGCGTTTCCTACTTCTGCATTTTCATCTACCAGCGCCCATGTTCCTGGGATATTTGCACCACTAGCGGTCTTTGGATAGCCAAAGTGATCCGCCAGGGCTGATGGCAATTTATCTTTTGCTTTGTCTCGCCATATTGCGTCTATTTTCTTAGTCGGCGCTGTATACTTTGGTACCGGTATTTCTTCAACAGTAAGCGGAAACGCTGGAGAATATTTTGGCTCAAAGCCTTCACTCCATACGCATACTATTACGTAATAGCTTCCCGCAGCTTTCGGCGTACCATCTCTCCAAATGTCAGCATAATAATACTGGAAAGATATTGGTGCATTTGCAGGGAAGCCGGTTAGCGAAATCCCGTCAGTTGGAATTTCAACCGGTGACCCCGTAGTCGTTAGTTCTATGCCGTTGCGTAATTCATCACTTAAATTTATTTCTGTTTGTGTTGTGCTGTATCCATCTGTGCTAGCGTTAAATATCACATTCTCTGGTTGCTCCTGCACAAAGTAATCATTGCCCAAATACCTCCAAGTTCTATTGCCAAAAGGCACCGTGCCCTGATAACCAACCATAGTATTTCCATAAACAATACCTTTAAAACCATCAAGCGCCGAAGCACTTCCTTTACCCGAATCTGCTTTAAGACTATCGCCGTTCCAATAAGCTCCAGTCATATAACCCGCACTTGCATACTTATCACCACCAGCTTCTTGCCATGCATAAAAAACATATTCTTTTAGCTCTTCTTTTGTTTTTCCAAAGTCAATCCAGTAACCCCTAATACCTTCATCAAAAACGTTTGAACTGCTAGTTATGATTTCTATATTGTTCCCATTTTTCTTCATTGCCATCGCAACACACGTTTTATATCTCATGCCGAGGCCAAAACCGACTCGATCATTTTCATCAATACTAATATTAGCAAAATAGCCTAGGCCATCTTCGTTTCTATAAAAGCACATTCTAGCACTAGAACTTGCAGAGTCCTTGGTTAAGTTCTTTGTTATAGTCCCGCCGTTGCTCTGCAGCTCTGCAAGCGTAGGCGCACAAACTATTTGACTCATATCGCTAAGGTCAATGATAGGGTTAACATAGCCATTGTCACTAACAGCAATATCTTGGGCTTCCCCGAAACCATTAAATCCTGATATCTTTGTTGCGTCAGAACTACTTGGTGTGCAAGTCATATGTTTATCCGAATAACTAGTATCTTTCCAAGGAACAGAATAGGTCCCCTTATCAATACCTTCTGGTTGTATCTTTAGGATCATATTACTATCGCTTCCACCACTATGCGGTATAACTACCTTATCCGTTAATTTGTGGTACGACCCCTTACCATCGCTAATAAAACGTGTAATAGGGGCAAGTTCACTCCAAGATTCATTATCCGGAAAAGCAGACTTTGCATAACCACTTGTGTTATCACTTGTTGCGGTTGAGTCCAGCTTATAATTTTTACCCGTTGGTGCTGCTGTTCCGCTGTCGGGCACACTAGTAGCAAGAGCATTGTTCAGCCATGCACGCAGGTCACTATATGCCCAAGAGTTCGCATTGGCCTTGCTCGTACAATGGTCTGGCGCTGTTGCTAGTCCTGCCTTTGCCTCCTTTTCCGTGTTCATTATAAAGCTAAAGTTTAGCGGCAATATCGGCAGCAACATAGCCAGGCAAATTCCCACAGATATGCCCTTTTTTACAATTTCTTTGGTCACTCTCACGACTCTACTATACATTGTCTCTGTTCCTCCTTGTGTTAATTTTTCTCAATTCTTTATTCTTTTTGCAAAAACTATTCATTTCTGCCATAAAATCAATCATAAATCTTTACACTCCTGTTCATTTTAGTCTACATATTTTGAATTTTATCATATTTTTTAATTATCCACAATATATTTTTTATTAGAATTTCCCAATTATTTTTTATGTAAATTCCCAGTAACTTTCGTCAAATAGATAAACCAAAAATTGTATTTTTTAAATATCGCTCTTTATTTTTGCAAAATCATACAATTTTAGATTAAAATTTTGTAATTACTGCAAAATAATATAAATTTCGCAACAAAAACAAAAAATTATGGAAGCCAGCAAACCTCGCTAGCTTCCATATTGGTCGCAATAAATAAATTTTTAAATTAGTCTTCCTTCGCGCTATTTCGCACTTCTTGCTGAATCAATTTGCTTGTGTTTAAAATCTCCAAAAAAATCGGCAAAACATATTTATAGCTCTTTCCCGAAACAAGTTCCACCCTGCCTAAAATCGCTTGCTCACGGGCTTCATCATAAATAGGCAAACCGTTGCCCAACTTTATTTTCGCAATAATCCCCAAATACTCAAGCCTTTTTAAAATCAGGGTTAAAATTTCATCGTCAAGAATGTCGATCTGGCGCCGAATTTCCGCTAAGTTCATAATAAATTCGCCTCTTTAAAAAAGTCCAAAATCGCGATGGCGGAGACCGCCTCCACCACGGGTACCGCCCTTGGCACTATGCACGGGTCGTGCCGGCCAGAAGCCGAAATCTTCGCCGGCTGATTAGTCTGAACGTTCACGGTATCTTGCTGCTTCGCGATGGACGGCGTCGGCTTAACCGCGCACCGAAACACTATCGGCATGCCAGAAGAAATCCCGCCCAAAATGCCGCCATGGTTGTTCGTTTTGGTGGATATTTTGCCACCCCCCATCACAAAAGCGTCGTTATTCTGGCTGCCAAACATCTGCGCAGCGGCAAAACCCGCGCCAAATTCGATACCCTTAACCGCAGGAATCGCAAAAACCAACGCCGAAAGCTTGCTTTCAATACCTCCAAATATCGGATCCCCCAGCCCGGGCGGAACATTGTCCACAGCGCACTCAATAATCCCGCCAATGCTATCTCCTTCGCTCTTAGCCCACAAAATTTTTTGAACCATTTTCTCCTTCGCCGCAGCATTAATCACAGGAAAAGTCTCTTGCGATAACCTTCTTAGCAGTTCTGCCGGGATCTTCACACCAAATTGGCCGTCAAAAACGTCAAAGATAGAGTAAACATGCGCACCGATGAGCACTCCCCGCCGCTCCAAAATCTGACGACAAATAGTCCCGCAAAAGGTCAAAGCCGCAGTCAGCCGGCCAGAAAGATGCCCTCCACCTCGAGCATCGTTAAACCCACGGTACTTTACATGCGCAGTGTAGTCTGAGTGACCCGGCCTAACTAGGTTTTTTAGGTTTTCATAGCTCTTTGACTTTGCATTTTCGTTCTCTATTATACCGCAAATCGGCGCGCCCGTCGTGTAGCCATTCGTCACACCAGATATGACTTTAGGCCTGTCCGATTCTTTTCGCTCGGTTGCAGTGTCGCTCATCCCTGGCGCTCTGCGCTGCATTTGCAGATAAACTTGCTCAAAATCAATCTTTTCGCCCGCAGGAATACCGTCCAAAACCGCGCCAATAGCCGCACCGTGACTCTCGCCAAATATGGAAATCCCTATGCGGCCGCTATAAATCGAGGACATTCACGCAGCCCCCCAGCTTATTGTAATCTTCAAAAAACGACGGGTACGACTTGCTGATGCTCTCTGCGTCCGATATGCAGATCTTGTCTCTAGCCATAATCGCCGCAATAGCGAATGCCATAACAATCCTATGGTCGCTAAACCCGTTTATTTTGGCGTTTTCAAAGGATTTTTGCCCATAAATCAAAAGGCCATCATCCGTCTCCGTCACGTTCACGCCCAAGCCTTTTAGCCCGGCATAAAGCGACTTCAAGCGGTTACTTTCTTTAAATTTTAGCCGAGATGCTCCAAAAATCCGAGTCGAGCCCTCAGCGCAAGCCCCCAATATCGCTAACACTGGCACCAAATCTGGAATCCGCTCTGCAAAAATATTTCCACCCACCAGCCTTTCGGGCGAAACCGTAACTTCATCATCGCCAAAGCTAACATTGGCGCCCATCCTGCTCAGCAAATTAGCGATAATCCTGTCCCCCTGCAAAGAATTCGGATTCACGCCGCGCACCGTCACGGGCTCCCCGATAGCTCCAGCCGCCAAAAAAAAGGCCGTCTGCGACCAGTCGCCCTCAACGGCATAGTTCCTCGCGCGATAGCTCTGGTTCCCAGGAATCCTAAACCCGCGCTCGGTCTTGGTCACCGTCACGCCAAAGTCCTCCATGGTCTTCGCCGTCATGTCGATGTATCCGCTGCTGCCACATGCCGTCGTTAGGATAATCTCGCTGTCTTCCGGCAAAAGCGGCAATGCGAATAAAAGTCCCGAAACGAACTGCGAACTGATGTCCTGCGATATCAAAAATTTGCCCGGCATCAACCTTCCGCTTACCGAAAACGGCAATACTCCGGCATATTTGCACTCTACTCCAAATTTAGGCAATATCTCCGAAAAAACACCCATCGGCCGCAATACCAACGTGCTAGTCCCCTCAAACTTCGCGGATATCCCAAACGCGCAAACAATCGGAATCAAAAAGCGCAACGTAGATCCCGATTCACTGCAGTTTATAGTTATATGGTCCTTCAAAAATGCGGCCCGAGCGTCGATGATAAGCCGTTCCGAAACCAAATTGACAAAAGCTCCCAACGTTCTAGCGGCGTTAATCGTCGCCATGACGTCGTTGGACAGCTCCACAGGGTATATCTCGCAGACCCCTCGGCTGATCAGCGCGCAAATTATCGCCCGGTGGGTGTAGCTCTTAGACGGCGGCGCTACGATGGTTCCGGAAAGCTTTCGTGGAGTAATAAGTGCAGTGCTCATCAAACTAGCCTCCAATGTATTTTTTCAAATCGTCCTTCTTGATCCTCTTCACAAAGCCCGCTCCAATGCTCTTTATAAGGACTATATCAAAAAATTCTCCGGTAGCTTTTTTGTCAATCTTCGCAATCTCGGCCAACTTGTCCATATCGCAGTCAATCTCGCATGGCAAGTTATATTTCCTCAGCACAGAGGTCAACTCCTCATATGTGCCGGACTTAGTAATCGCCAAATTTTCGCCAGAGCGCACAGTATAAGCCATCCCAATGGCCACCGCTTGGCCGTGAGTGTATTTGCTAAAATTATAAAACTTCTCTATAGCGTGCCCCAAAGTATGGCCAAAATTCAAGAGTTTGCGCTCGCCCTGCTCCAGCTCGTCCCGCTCCACAAGCTCCTGCTTTATGCTTATGCACTCAAAAATCAGGTCCGTAAGGATGTCCTCAAGCTCACGATTTTTTATCATATTAAAAAGCGACTCGCTCCTTATCAGGCCATATTTTATAGCCTCTGCCATCCCGTCCGACAAAGACTGCTTGGGCAAAGTCGACAAAGCGCCAATGTCAATAAGCACAAGCTTTGGCTGATAAAACGTGCCAATAAGATTCTTTCCGTGCGCCAAATTGACGCCGTTCTTGCCACCAATAGCAGAATCGATCTGGGCCAAAAGCGTCGTCGGAATCTGCACCAAATCAATGCCTCTCATATAAGTCGCCGCAACAAAGCCAGCAATGTCCCCCACAATGCCGCCGCCAAGCGCTATAATTAAGTCCGAGCGCGTAAATTTATTCTTAATCAAAAACGAGTATATCCGCTCTACCGACTGCAGCGTCTTGGAGGATTCCCCGTGCGTCAAGGTAAACAAAAACACCTCAAAACCGCTCTCAATCAAAGAGTCCGTAACGTCGCCCGAATACAGCTCGTTCACCACATCGTCGGTAATTATCAAAACTTGTCTCGCAGATGAAATTTTTTTAATGTGATCGCCAGAAGTCCGCATCAAATTCGTGTCTATTAGTATTTCGTAAGGAGAGTTCGTTTTAAAGTTAATTTTTTTCACATTTTTCACCCACATCATTAATTTTATGCTAAAATTATTATTTTTATCAAAATCGTCAAAAATAAACAAAATGAGCCAAATACTTAGTTAAAAATTATTATATCACCATGTTGCAACAAAAACAAGTCCCATGTTTTATGCGGTTTTGCAGGCTTGGCCATAAAAGCACATCTTTGTGCAGCCAACATCTACAATCACTCAACTAAAAAAGGCCACGATTGTTCTTCGTGACCTTTTGTTTGGGCCTCTGCAACGATTACTCTGCTGTTTTGGGCACTACATTTTTAAAGACGAACTGCTTTTTCTTTTTGTCGTAGCTGCATCTTACTTTTTGCCCCGACTTTACCTCGCCCTTTAGCACCTCTTCCGACAATTTGTCCTCTATTTTGGACTGAATCGCCCGTCTTAACGGTCGCGCTCCATACACTGCGTCAAGACCCTCTTTTGCGATCTCCTCTATCGAACTCTCTGCAAAATTGATGTCTATGTTCAGGTTTTTTGCCCGCGTTTTCACGTCCTTCAACATGTTTTTGGCAATCAGCTTTATGTCCTCTGCCGTCAGCTTGTTGAACACGATTATGTCATCCACCCGGTTCAAGAACTCCGGCTTGAAGGTCTTCTTCAGCTCCGCCATCACCGTTTCTTTGAGCTTGGCTTTGTCAGACTCGGCAGTCCTGCTGGCGTAGAATCCCAAGTTCGACTGCTTTTCCGTTATCAGCCGGGCCCCCACGTTGGACGTCATTATTATTATCGCGTTCTTGAAGTTGATTTTTCGGCCCTGCGAGTCCGTTGCGTGCCCATCTTCCAATATTTGAAGCAACATATTAAATACGTCTGGATGCGCTTTCTCGATTTCGTCGAAGAGCACCACGGAGTACGGCTTTCTGCGGACTTTTTCGGTTAATTGGCCGCCCTCATCGTAGCCGACATATCCAGGCGGCGACCCAATGAGCTTCGAGACGGTGTGTTTCTCCATGTATTCGGACATGTCAAACCGTATGATCGCGTTTTCGTCGCCAAACATGGCCTGCGCCAAGGCCTTGCAGAGCTCTGTTTTACCCACGCCCGTTGGCCCCAAAAATATGAATGATCCTACCGGCCTTTTGGGGTCTTTTAAGCCGACTCGGCCCCGACGTATGGCCTTTGCGATTTGCTCCACGGCCTCATCCTGCCCGATGATCCTTTTGTGCAAGATGTTTTCCATGTTCAAAAGTCGCGCGCTTTCGGCCTGCGTCAGCTGCACCACCGGAATCCCGCTCCAATTGGACACTATATGCGCAATGTCCTGCTCCGTGACCGCACCGTTCGTATTTTCGTGCTTGCTCTGCCACAAACGCCGCTGCTCCTCTAGCTTCTTCTTTATCGACTTCTCCTCATCCCGCAGTTTTGCTGCGTGTTCGAAGTTCTGCTCGTTTATCGCTGCCGATTTTTCCTTGTCTATCTCCTTAATTTTATTTTCGAGCTTTTGCAGCTTATCCGGCGCCGTGTAGGCCCTCAACCGCACTCTGGAGGCCGCTTCGTCAATTAGGTCGATTGCCTTGTCGGGCAAAAATCTGTCTGTTATGTAGCGCGAAGACAGCTTCACCGCCGTTTTAATCGCCTCATCGGTAATCTTCACCTTATGATGCGCTTCATACCGGTCGCGAAGGCCCTCCAAAATCATAACCGTCTCTTCTTCACTTGGCTCGCCCACTGTGACTGGCTGAAATCTCCGCTCTAGCGCGGCGTCTTTCTCAATGTGCTTTCTGTATTCTTTTATGGTCGTAGCGCCAATCACCTGAAAGTCTCCCCGCGCCAGGCTGGGCTTTAAGATGTTCGCAGCGTCCGCCGATCCCTCTGCAGAGCCCGCTCCGACTATCGTGTGCAGCTCATCTATGAATAAGATGATGTTCCCGGCCTTTTTCAGCTCCTCTATGGCGTTTTTTATCCTGTCCTCAAAGTCGCCCCGATACTTCGTTCCGGCGATCATCCCCGTCAAATCTAGCGATATAACTCTTTTGCCCTTCAAAAGTTCCGGCACGTCTCCAGACGCAATTTTTAGCGCCAATCCCTCTGCCACCGCGGTTTTGCCGACTCCCGGCTCTCCTATTAAACACGGATTATTTTTCGTCCGTCTGCACAAAATCTGAATAACCCGTTCGATCTCATTCTGGCGGCCAATTACCGGGTCTATGGCCCCGTTTTGCGCCATCTGCGTGAGGTCCTTGCCAAACTGATCTAGCGTTTTTGTCTTCGTCTTGCTGTTTTTGCCCGGGCTCGCCCCGCCAGAATAGGGATCATTCATCATGCTGCCGCCATACATCGTGTCGTCGGCGGTTTGATCGCCAAAATCCTCGTTCAATTTGTCCAAGATGTCCCTTGTGTTCGCGCCGAGCTCATTCAAAAAGCGGACTGCGTAACTGTCGGTCTCGCCAATTAGCGCCAAAAGCAGATGCTCCGTGCCTACGTAATTATGTCCCAAATTAGCAGCCTGCATAACGGCGTTCTGCAAAACCCTTTTGGTCCGGGGCGTAAAATCGGTCGTGCTAAGCGAACTTTTAGGCCCCGTGCCAATTTCGCTCTTCAACAAAGACTCTAGCTCATCGCTATAAACCCCCAATTCATCCAAAACCACGGCCGCCACGCCAGAGCCCTCTTTTAAAAGCCCCAGCAAAATGTGCTCGCTGCCCACGTAGGTGTGCCCCATCTCCTCTGCCCCAAAAATCGCCAGATTCATCGCGCGGTTCGCCTTCTCCGTAAACCCATTAAACCTATACATGGCCTTTCTCCCCTTTTTCACAGTACTTCTACTTTGCGAAACTCTTCGTTCATCAGCTTCGCTCTTTTTTGATCTATCTTGATCGGTGTCAGTTCCTCCTTTGCCGCTTGCATTATCATGAAAGGCTGCGATTTTACGGTGATCTCGTTTATAACGTCATAAGAGATCCCCTTAATTACGCCGATAGAAAGGCCTAACCTTACTTTCGAAATCAGCTTCATGAATTCATCGTTGTTCAAAACCTTAGCCGTTTTCAAAACCCCGACCGATCTGCTTATGTTGTCGACAACCTGGACGTTCTTTGCCAGCTCCTTGCGGCAGTTTCTTTCCTGAGTTATTATCTGCAGCGTGATGTCGTTGAGGTTTTTCAGCGCGATTTTTTCGGAGATCCCCAAAGTGACCTGGTTGGAAATTTGGTATATGTCCCCCTTAGGTTCGGTGCCCTCGCCGTATATTCCGCGCATAGTTAAGCCCAGTTTCATTAGGCTTGACGATATTTTTTCGATCATTCCGCATTTTTTTAGGGCCGGCAAATGCAGCATTATTGAGGCCCTCATGCCCGTTCCCAAGTTTGTTGGGCACTGCGTTAAATATCCAAGCTGCTCATTAAACGCAAACGTTAGCGATTCATCGAGCTTGCTATCTATCTCGTCCGCTGCGCTGTAGGTGTCCTCTAGCGCCAAGCCCTCCTTCATGGCCTGCAGCCGGATGTGGTCCTCTTCGTTTACCATTATGCTGATGTCGCTATTTTGGGATAAAAACACCGCCTTAAATTTGTCTGGATTCACAAAGTCCGGGCTCACCAGATGGCGCTCCACCAGGCTTTTTAGCTGAATTATATTCGCGTCCGCTCCGTTAAAGCAGCTAAAGTTATAGCTTTTAAACTCAGGCTTTGAAAGTGCTGTCTTGATGTCCTCGATAACCTCGCGCTTCATCGCCGAGTTCATCTTGCACGGAAACGGATATTTCAAAATATTCCGCGCCAGCCGAATCCTCGTGCTAATCACAACATCGCTGTAATCGCCGGCCTTCTCGTACCACTTACTCATTGCCCAAGCCCTCCTTTTTTCTCAATTTTTTTAGCTCATCCCTGATTCTAGCAGCCTCCTCAAAGTTTTGCTCACTTATCGCCACCTTCATTTTTTCGTCAAGAGCTTGAATTTTGCTTTTTAGCGTATTCTTCTTTCCGCCCGTCCTAGAGCCAAATTTGCCCGCATGCTTGGTGTTCCCGTGGATCCTTTTTATGGACGGCATAAGTTGGTCAAAAAAGGCGTCGTAGCAATTGGCGCACCCGACCTTGCCCGTGTTCGAGATGTCCTCAAAAGACGAGCCGCAAAAATCGCACCGCTTGTTGCTCGTCGGCATCAACTGAGGTTCGTTGTTCGCAAAAAAGCTGCCCAATAAATTATCAAAACTAAATCCAAAACCAAAATTTTCAAAAATATTCGAGTATCCCAACTTAGCCGCGCATTTTTCGCACAGCATGTATTCGGTTAACTCGCCGTTTATCACCCTTTTTATATGAGTATTTGCCTGATTTTTGCCGCAAGATTGGCATAACATAAAGATTCCCCCTTTGTTTAATTTACAGCTCCACTTGAGTCAGCAGCATGTTTTTTAGTATCGATGCCCTAAGTCCGCACCTCAAATTCACCGGAATATCCGAATATACTCTGTCCGAAATAGCGCTCAACATCAACCTGCTCGTGTTTTCCGAAAGAATGTCGCGCCGAACCAGGCTTTCAACAATCATCTCGGCAGAAAGTGCGTCCACCCGTGCCCCGATAGCATTTATTATATTCATGATCGCTGTACTTTTTTCGGTTTTTATGCGGGTAATCCGAATATATCCGCCGCCGCCTCGCCTGCTCTCCACAATATATCCGTGCTCCGGCGTGAATCTCGAAGTTATCACGTAATTTATCTGGCTCGGCACACAGCCAATATTGCTCGCCAGCTCATTCCGCTGAATTTGTATATCCCCCTGCGATTCCTCCAGCAATTCTAAAAGGTACCTCGCAACTTCATCGCTTATTCCCAAGTTTTTCATCTCCTTTTTTAGTCGTTTTACTTTAACCATCTTTGACTTTAATTTTAAATAATAAGCCGTCAATAGTCAAAGTCAAATAAAGTCAACTCGACTTCGATATATCCGGCCTATATCTGTTTATCTTAATTATTCTGCCATTTTCATTAAAATTCTCACTATTTTAAGGTTTTTCAAAAAATCATGAATCTTTACTGTAACCTCTCAAAGGCGCGCCCCATATGATGTATTGAAATAAACAAAAGGAGGTAACCCCCTATGTGCAACAACAATGGTTTTGGCGGAGGCTGCTCTTGGATCATCCTATTGATACTCATTATGTGCTGCTGCGGCAACAACAATAACGACTGCGGATGCGGCTGCAACTAAAAATCTAATATAAAAAATTAAAAGTCCCCTTATACGGTGCGTATTTGAGTCTAGAAAGCATTCAAATAGCCAGGTATAAGGGGATATACTTTTTTATTAACAATAAATTTTGTTACTTATAGATTACAGGCCTTCCCTTAAATTTAAACGATCAATCAAAACATCATAAATGCTCTTTTTTTCATGATGTGCCAAATCTTCAAAGTCTTTACAGTCGGAACAGTCAGAGTTTTTTAAAGCCTTTTCAACATCTTTTCTAGATATCCAAACATCCATAAAATCACCATTTTCACCACGCCCTAAGCTTTGAGTAAACAATGGGAATTTATATTTACATGGGATATTATTTCCTTTCAAAAAAACTTCGATATCCTTTTTTCTTTTAAAGTAACCATCTTTATCATATTCATTAACGTATCCTGCAGTAATAGTATTTTTATAACCCCAATTCATATTTTTCAAAAATTTTTCAAGCGGTCTGATGGTCAATTTAGCCTTGTTCTGATTAAAATCTCCAAAAAAATCTATTACACCAATGCCAGGGATAAAGACAACTTCATGGTTGTCTTCTTGTGGGTTATTCCCTGCTACATTTATAATATTATATTTAATATTTTGTTCTTTAAGAAGCCGTCCTATGTATGCTGCATATGCTCTACAGTTTCCCATATTATGTTTTTTTATTAAATTTACATACGCATCCTGAATTTCTTTTCTCTTAACTAAACCAATTGAATTAACATGATGCTTTTTGCATAAGTTAATGTCAACAGCATTAGTGATGTCATCTAACCAGTCTGCTGATGGAACATTGCTTATCACTCTAAAAAAATCTCCAAATAGTGGTGAAACCTTTTCTATAACCTTATTTAACCTTTCTGACAAGCTTGCCTGTGGAACCTCTTTCGCCATAGCATTAGCATTTAACCCACCGAACGCTATTGAAAAAATCAATACTCCTGACAAAAATTTTTTTAACTTCATAAAAATCCTCCTAAAAAATTTATTAATTATATACTAAAACATAATTTAAATTTTGTCAACCTCAAGGCTTACTTAATTATTTCTTACAATGAAATTCATAAAATTATGTACAGCTCGCCTTAAAACACCCTTAGCTTCTTCCACCCTATCTGAAGCTAGCTTTGCTTCCTCGCAAACCGTTTTAGCATACTCTGCAGATGTATTTGCAGCTACTTCAAGCTCTTCTTCATTTTCGAGCAACGATTTAATATAAGCCAATTTACGCATGTTTTCTTCGTTACTGTTTTCTGCTTGTTTTAATTGTTTTAATTTTTCATTAAAAGCAAATAAAAAATTATCTTCTCCAGCTGACCAAACCTCAATATCTGTCAATGGGCTAAGAGGTTTACCTATTTTTTTATATAGATCCTCTAGCATCTCCTCAATCTCATCTAGGGAAACAGGCTTTTTAAGTTCTGCTTCTTGTAGTGCATCGTAACACATTTGCGTGTGAAATTTTGCACTTTCCTCTTTAATTCTCAAGTTTCTTAAAGCCTCTTCTATCGGACTCAAAGGCGTTCTTTTTCCTCCTTTGTATCCAGTTTCAACTTTTTGAACTTGATCTCTTTGGCTTGTTTTTTTCGCTTCTGTTCCCTGTGTTAACCCCACAAAAGGAATAAACAGCGACAATAAAAATTCCGTTAGCATCCTTTCTTTTCCTCCTAAAAAAATAAATTAGCGTATCGTAGCTATACAATGTGCTACAAATACAAATTATACTATACAAAAAACAGCTCTAATTTCCATTTTAGAAAGTCGTATAAATTTCTACACATTATACAAAAACATAAAATATAACCACTTTTTTATACGCAAAAATAAAAGCCGCACCCAGAACAAATTCGCTCTTGGGCACGGATATTTCATTATTAATTTTAAATTTTCAATCTTACAAAATCTTGTAATACACCGCGGCATCGCATTTGCACGGGCCTTTGCAGTCTATGCATTTATAGTCTTTGTCGTCAACCCACAACATATGTACAACCTTATAAAATGTAAACCCCATTCTTTCAATAACATTCTGCGCCGGAATCAAGCCATCCTTCCTTATCCACAGCGGCGACCAGCACGAGTAAAATCCCTTTGCTTTGGCCTTTTCTAATCCCTTTTGCACTAACTTTGTCGCGATGCCAGCTTTTTCTACGTCCTTTTGCAGCACTAGCGACTTGGCCACACAAATTTTTTTGTTGTCCCCAACAATGCTTTTTATTTCTGCAGTTGACAGCTTAAACTCCTTTGAAAGCCCCGAAACGCTTGTTCCATGCATCAAAAAAAATCCCAATAGCCTGTCGTCTTCCGCGTCAACTGCGAGCTTGCATATGTTGTCTTTTTTTTCTATATATGACCGCAACTTGCTTTTGCTCGTATATTTCTCGCCAAACCTTTCTTCGCCAAGCTCCACCATCGGGCCCAAATATCGAGGCAGAAAGTCTATGCATTTAACCGTAGCAACGGCAGTCTGCGACCTCGGCACGGCTTCTCCCTCCCTTTTGATGTCGTTTTTCGGTTCAATCTCCCTTACAATTCACACAATACGCAGTTCTTGCGTTTTTTGATATTATTGTTTTGTCAAAATTAGCAAATTCATTAGTTTATCTTATTCTTTGGTGCGTTCACAATCGATTTTATCGCGTTTATGTTCGCAATCTTCTCCTGCTCCGAATGATAATCCTGTCCCCCAGCCACATTCAACAACTCATCCTCGTTTAACTCATTTAATGCCAGACCTTTTTTCTCACTTTTTCCGTTCATTTCGCCATTTTTCTGCGTCCTATCAAAAAAGCCCATTACAGAGTCCTCCTTATCATTAATTGTTGTAATTGTACCATATTTTTTTGTATTAGTCAATAATTTTATTTAAAATTCCCGTGAGAGCCGACTTATACAGCCCATATCTGGTGCCTCCCAAAAGTTCTCTATTATTTTTTGCATAAAAACAAAAAAATATGCAAAACCGCAACCAAACGGCCTTGCATATAAATATTATTGTAAAGTCATCCTATTAACTAAAATTTTGCAGCAATAAATTAATCTTTCATATCTTTTTCTTCTTCCAAATTACAAAGCGCCACCCGAACGGCTTCTACCACAAAAGCCGAAAAAGTGCAGTCCTTCTCCTTTATAGAATCTTCAACCCGTTCAATCACATCATTAGGAAATCGTATGCACTTATTCGTAGTAGGCGGAACTATAGGTATTTTAAATCTTTTCAAACCCTCACCTTGCATATCCTTTTGCACATTATAATATATTTTTGCATATAAATATGCATTGCATTTGCATTGCTAAGGTGCTATAATTATCCAGAATAGAAATTTAAATTTCTATTCTTTTAACACCACCTTTTCATTTTCAACTTTTAAGTTAAATGAAAAACCAAAATTAATAGTAAGTGAGGCGCAAACACCACAGTGCCTCGCTTATTTTTCTTTTTTAGCAAATACAACACAAAATTAAGACTTTCAAAATTACACCAAAATAATAAAAACAGCCCCAAAGAGAACTCCAAACCAGAGCGCCTCCAAGGGGCATATCAAATCAAAATCTAAATGTGTTGTTGCAACTTATACTAATTCTATTATAGCCATCTCAGCCGCATCGCCTCGGCGTGGCCCCATCTTAATAATCCTTGTGTATCCACCGTTTGCCTGCAAATATTTCGGCGCAATCTCGTCAAATAACTTCTTCACAACGTCTTCCTTAGTTATAAATCCCATAGCCATGCGCTTGTTGTGCAAATTATTTTCCTTCGCCATAGTAATCATCTTTTCCGTCAAAGAACGTACTTCCTTTGCGCGATATACCGTCGTTTCAATCCGGCCATTTTCCAAAAGAAAAGTTACCATAGCCCTAAGCATCGCCGTCCGATGAGCGGTATCTCTCCCTAGTTTTCGTGTACCAGGCATCAAAGCTCACTCCTTTACTCAAAACTTATTTTTCGCCAATCTAAAAAAACGTACAAAAACCTCTACTCGTCTGACTCCCTCAAATTAAAGCCCAAAGATTCAATCTTGTGAATAACTTCCTCCAAAGACTTCCGGCCCAAGTTCCGAACTTTCATCAAATCTTCCTCAGTCAATTTAACAAGATCCTCAACAGTAAGCACTCCAGCGCGCTTCAAGCAGTTAAACGACCGAACCGATAAATCCAGTTCATCCAAAGACATTTCCAAAATGCGCTCCTTGCTATGATCGCCCTTCTCAACCAAAATGCCGACATTTTGCGTTTGATCAGATAAATCCGCAAACAAATTCAAATGTTCCATAAGCACCCTAGCCGACAAAGAAGCCGCCTCCTGCGCATTAATAACGCCATTAGTCCAAATCTCTAAAGACAACTTGTCATAGTCCGTAATCTGCCCAACGCGCGTGTTCTCAACCGCATAATTAACCTTCAAAACCGGCGTATATATCGAATCAATAGGTATAACACCCAAAACATTCGTAGCCATGCGCTGTTTGTTGCGCTCCGCAGAAACATATCCCCTGCCGCGGTCCAAAGTTATCTCCATATAAAGCTTAGCACTACTGTTCAAAGTCGCAATATGCAGATCCGGGTTTATTATCTCAACCTCGCTGTCATACTTAATGTCCGCAGCAGTCACCATGCAAGGCCCCGTAGCATCAATAACAACCGTCTTAGGCCCCTCGCAATGCAAATTCGCAATCAAGCACTTTAAATTAAGTACAAGCTCCGTTACGTCTTCCTTAACGCCCGGCACAGTAGAGAATTCATGCACCACGCCGTCAATCTTAACGCTAGTAGCCGCAACTCCCGGCAAAGAAGATAAAAGCACACGCCTCAAGCTGTTCCCCAAAGTATTGCCAAATCCTCGCTCAAGCGGCTCCACAACAAACTTCCCATACCGCTTGTCTTCAGAAATCTCGGCTACCTCTATTCTCGGTTTCTCTATTTCAATCAATTATGACCCTCCTTGAATTATAAGCAAGTCCCAAAAGCCTCGCAAACCTGCCATCTATTGTAACTCTATAATCATTAAATATATCAAAATCGCATTATTTAGAGTACAACTCAACTATGAGAGTCTCTTCAACCGCCAAATCGATGTCCTCACGTTTAGGCATCTCCAAAATCTTGCCCTCCAAGGTCTCTCGATTAACCTCAAGCCACTTCGGCACAGGCCTAGAGCCATTCACAGCAATAACCTGTTTAATCTTCTCGCTATTGCGGCTCTTTTCGTTAACAGAAATAACATCGCCAGGCTTAACTAAGTAAGACGGAATATTCACCTTTCTGCCATTAACAGAAAAATGATTATGCACCACCAACTGCCGAGCCTCCGGCCGAGAAGTAGCAAACCCAAGCCGATAAACAACATTATCAAGCCGAGTCTCAATTATAGATAATAGCTGCTCACCCGTCTTGCCCTCTCGTTTCTCCGCCAATTCATAATAATGTCTAAACTGGCTTTCCAAAATCCCATAAAAACGCCGAGTTGTCTGTTTAGCTCTAAGCTGAAGCCCATATTCCGACAACTTCTTGCGGCCCTGTCCGTGTTCGCCCGGAGCATACGACCGGCGACCCACCGAACATTTGTCCGTATAACATCTCTCACCCTTCAAAAAGAGCTTCTGCCCTTCCCGGCGACAAAGTCTACATACTGCACCTGTATATCTTGCCATATTTCGGCTATACCCCCTATTTTTATTTTAAAATTAAACGCGTCTTCTCTTCGGCGGACGGCATCCATTGTGCGGAATCGGCGTAACATCCTTTATCATGCTAACCGTCAAACCAGCACCCTGCAAAGCCCGAATAGCTGCCTCTCTGCCAGCACCAGGCCCCTTAACATATACCTCAACCGTCTTCATACCGTGCTCCATAGCAACCTTAGCAGCAGTCTCTGCCGCCGTCTGTGCCGCAAATGGTGTGGACTTCCTAGAGCCCCTAAAGCCAAGTTCCCCTGAACTAGCCCACGAAACCGCATTCCCCTGCACGTCAGTTATAGTCACAATAGTATTATTAAAAGTCGACTGTATATGTGCAGCTCCGCGTTCAATATTCTTTCTCTCGCGTCTTCTGCGCACCGTCGCACCCTTAGTCGCACCCTTCTTAGTCGATTTCTGCGCTGCCATCAGTCAAATCCCTCCTTACTTTTTCTTATTAGCCATAGTTTTTCTTGGCCCTTTTCGCGTCCGAGCGTTAGTCTTAGAGCGTTGCCCACGCACAGGTAACCCCTTGCGATGCCTCACTCCTCGATAAGACCCAATCTCAATCAACCGTTTAATGTCAAAAGCAATATCCCGACGCAAATCGCCTTCCACTCGGCAATGGCCATCGATATATTCCCTCAACTTAGAAACTTCTTCCTCAGTCAAATCTCTAACTCTAGTATCCGGATTAACCCCCGTAGCCTTTATAATCTCGCTAGCAGTCTTTCTGCCAATTCCAAAAATATAAGAAAGACCAATCTCAACACGTTTATCCCTAGGCAAATCTATTCCCGCTATACGCGCCATAATTACAATAACACCTCCATATTTAAAATCTGCAACTAGCCTTGCCGTTGCTTATGTTTTGGATTCTCACAAATTACCATGACCTTCCCCTTGCGCTTAATAATCTTACATTTTTCGCACATTCTCTTAACAGAAGGTTTAACTTTCATTTATTTGCCCTCCTTAAAACTTAAAAACCAGTTAAATCCGATAAACAAATAGCACCAATATCGCTATTTCGCTCGTCAAGTACCGCAGCCCTTTAAACAAATAGCACTAAACATCACTTAGCCCGCAAAGTACCGCAGCCCTTTAACCAAACAGCACCAAGCATCACTTAGACCTTAAAGTAGCGCGGCCCTTTAAACAAATCGCACCAAATATCATTTAGCCCTCCAAGTAATGCGGCCCTTAGTCAAATCATAGGGAGACATCTCAACAGTAACCTTATCTCCCGGCAAGATCTTAATAAAGTTCATCCGCAACTTGCCCGATATATGTGCCAAAATAACCTTTCCATTAGGCAGCTCCACCCTAAACTGTGCATTCGGCAAAGCTTCCACAACGGTGCCCTCAATCTCAATTACATCCTGTTTCGACAAATCAATATACCTCCCAAAGTCCACACCACGGTGAAATTTTCAAGCTCATCAGCAGTCAAGCATCATTAAACCTGCTCAAAGCCTTCCGTATCTCCCGATTAGTCCTCATCTCACAACTTTCCAAAACCGTGTTAGTAGCCGACAAATGCTTATATTTCTTCCTCTTAGGTTTCTCCAAAGCTCTCCGCTTTCCGTCACAGATCATAGCATATTCGCCATCAAACTCCAAAACCACAAAATATCCGCCTTTGTCGCGCCCCGCACCAGCCTTCACCACACAACCACAAACAATCTCCATAAACTCTCCTTTAATCAATCGCACCATCACACTGCGTCAATATAATAGGCCCATCTGAAGTTATCGCGATCGTGTGCTCAAAATGTGCCGAAAGTCTGCCATCTGCCGTAACAGTTGTCCACTCATCGTCCAAAACCTTTACCTCATGCGTACCCATATTAACCATCGGCTCAATAGCAATAGTCATTCCGGGCAATAACCGCACGCCTCTGCCCGCCGTACCATAATTAGGTACACTAGGGTCCTCATGTAGCTTCGCACCTACTCCGTGCCCGACAAAATCTCGTACCACCGAGTAACTGCGTGCCTCAACATACCGTTGCACCGCGCTTGCAATGTCTCCAATCCGCCCACCAGCCAAAGCCGCTTTAATTCCCTCATACAAACTCTCTCTAGTAGCATCAATCAGAGCCCTTGCCTCCTGGCTAATATCCCCACATGCAAACGTCGCAGCATTGTCCCCATGAAATCCTTCAAAAAAAGCTCCAACATCCACACTAACAATATCGCCATTCTTTATAACACAAGTCTCGCTCGGTATGCCGTGGATGACCACATTATTCACAGAAATGCAAGCACTAGCCGGGAACCCA
>CAQKRU010000006.1 GCA_948823415.1 uncultured Eubacteriales bacterium | reverse complement strand
GCCGCCAGCGTTCGTCCTGAGCCAGGATCAAACTCTCTAAATATATTGCTTTAAAAAGCCCGAAGGCCGTTTAAACAAAAATAATAGAGCTTTTTCTGCTCATTACTCGACGCTTTGCGTCTGACGATTTTAGTTCGTCACTCTTTTAAAATAACTTTTTGAGTTGTACGATTCCATCTTTCGTTTCCGAAATTCTAGAACTTTCTTCTCAAGAAATTACGGGTCTTTTTGTCATCGTTGTTTAATTTTCAAGGTCCTCCATTGCCAACTTCATTAGATTCATCCTCATCCGCGGCAACGTGATTATTATTTTATCACGCTCTCTCCCCTTTGTCAACTAATTTTTTGTGTTTTTTTACTTATTTTTTATTTTTGTTTTCATCAATAAAAAACAAATGATTTGTGCAAGTTTTTTGTATTTTTTTAATTAAAGTTGACGCCCTCACTTTTTCTACAAAATTCGTCGCAAAATTTTAACTTTCCCTCAGCAAACGCGCTCCAGGTCCCTTTTTAGCCGCTCGATTATCCTTTTTTCCAAACGAGAAATATACGACTGAGAAATCCCCAAAGAATCGGCAACTTCCTTTTGTGTGTGCTCCTGGTGCCCATAGAGCCCAAATCTCAGCTCCATGATGCTGCGCTCTCGGCTAGAAAGCTTCGATACAGCATTCAGCAAAACCTGACACTCCGCCTCCTGCTCGATGCGCTTGTTAACAACGTCCTGCTCGCTACCCAAAACATCGGAGAGCAGCAATTCGTTGCCGTCCCAATCCACGTTGAGCGGCTCATCAATGGAGAATTCATTCTTAATCTGCGAGCTTTTTCTAAGGTACATCAAAATCTCGTTCTCTATGCAGCGGGAGGCGTACGTCGCAAGCTTAATGTTTTTTTCGGGGCAAAAGGTATTAACGGCTTTGATGAGGCCGATTGTACCGATAGAAATCAGGTCTTCCACGTTTATTCCGGCCGAGTCAAACTTTTTGGCAATATAAACCACCAGTCTCAAATTGTGCGTTATGAGTGGCTCTCTGGCGTTTTTTACACCGTTTTTTATATCGTTTATAATTTTTAGCTCTTGAGCTCTGGTTAGCGGCGGCGGCAGCGTCTCTGAGCCATTTATGTAGTGGATTTCTTCGATTAAATTTAATTTTCTTAAAACATGTAATACGCAAACTTTAATTTTGCTTAAAACGCGATAAAACCTCATGATTTGTGGCTCCTTTTACTCTATAAGTTCCGAATTAATCAGCGCTTGGCACTCATTGTTAAATATTTTTTCGCTGCAAACCGCTACGTAAGCGTCTTTTGCTATGTTTTGAGTTTTTGATAAAATTTTTATGCTACTTGCCTTAAAGGCCGGTAATAAGCCATCTCCAGAGATAGTCTTAAACGGAACCAGCCTAAATCCGCTGACCAGAGGTGGCGGTGCTTCGTAAATCTGCATAGCCGTGGCCGCACTGTTGACGCTGCTCACACAAAAATATTCTCTTAGCTGGGCTGGCAAAATCGACCCTACAAATTTCCGCTGCGCAACTATCACTGGCAGGCCAGAAAACGGCTCTTTTAGCGTGTTGCCTGTATCCACCTTTGCCTTTAAAATCACGGATTTTCCCTCAAATTCTATGAGCACATCGCAATCCGCCTGAGCTAAAACGTCTTGCCGGCCCACGGTTTTATGTATTAATCGTATTGCCAAATATGACGCAAACGTCGCCAAGACCAGAAACAGCGGGGATAAATTAAGGTATATCATGCTATTGTTGATGAAGATTCCGTTTGGGGGGACAAAATACCAGAGGAAAAATATGATTCCGCCAAAAAGAAAGTTTACTCCATAAAATGTCATAAATGCCTTTAAAAAGAGCTTTAAGCTAACCCATTTAAACGCCAAAAGGACTATCGAAGCAGACATCGCAAGTTTAATAAATAAAGATAACGCCCAATTTACGGGCGGCAGCAATATTGTCAGCGAGTAGATGGCTCCTACGGATGCCGATAATATCAGCTTTTTGCGGATGAGCGTCAGGTTCAAAATTTTGGATACCGACAAAAGCAAAAAATAATTTATAAAAATGTTCACGCAAATAAGGACATCAACATATATGGCTTGCTTCATATCTCACCCCAAACTCTAGCCGATTTTTATAGTAAAGATATCACTCAAACCACATATATTGTGTCGTAATCTGTATCGTGCCGATAAATATTTTTGCAGATCCGCTTATAATCTTATTTTTTATCAAGAAAATTCTTTAAATACTGCCCGGTGTAGGACTTTTCTACCTTGCAAACTTCCTCCGGTGTACCCTGTGCAATTATTTGTCCGCCGTTGTCGCCGCCCTCTGGCCCCAGGTCTATTATATAATCCGCGGTTTTTATTAAGTCGAGGTTGTGCTCAATCACCAGAACAGTGTTGCCCGCATCTACCAGGCGCTGCAGCACGTCTATTAACTTATGCACGTCAGCAATATGAAGGCCTGTTGTTGGTTCGTCCAGAACATAGATAGTCTTTCCGGTGGCTTTTTTAGAAAGCTCCGACGCAAGCTTAACTCTTTGGGCCTCTCCGCCAGAGAGCGTAGTAGCCGGCTGCCCCAGCTTAACGTAGCCCAAGCCTACGTCGCAGAGCGTCTGTAATTTGCGAGCTATTTTCGGAATATTCGAGAAAAACGCAGCCGCCTCTTCTATGGTCATCTCAAGCACGTCGTATATGTTCTTGCCCTTGTAGCGAACGTCCAAAGTCTCTCGATTATACCGCTGGCCCTTGCAAATATCGCAAGGCACGTAAATGTCCGGCAAAAAGTGCATCTCTATTTTTATCAGGCCGTCCCCCTGGCAAGCCTCACAGCGGCCGCCTTTTACATTGAACGAAAACCTACTACTCTTGAATCCCTTAACTTTGGCGTCGCTCGTGGCAGCAAAAAGCTCTCGGATGTCCAAAAAAACGCCAGTATAAGTCGCAGGGTTCGACCTTGGCGTGCGCCCGATTGGTGCTTGGTTTATATCTATGATTTTGTCAAGATCCTCGACTCCGGTGATTTTTTTATGACTGCCAGGCTTCTTTTTGGCGCCATTTAGCTGCCAGGCCAAACTTTTATACAAAATCTCGTTTACAAGCGAAGACTTGCCCGAGCCCGAAACGCCGGTAACGCAGACGAATTGCCCAAGCGGGATCTCAACGTCGATGTCTTTCAAATTATTCTGAGAAGCGCCAAAAATCTTGATCTTCTTGCCATTGCCCGTTCTTCTTTTTGCAGGAACAGCCACAGCCCGCTTTCCGCTTAGATATTGTCCGGTAACCGAATTCTTGCACGCCTTTATAGCGCCAATATCTCCGCAACAGACCACCTCCCCGCCGTGCATTCCGGCGCCGGGGCCAATGTCCACAATATAATCCGCCGCGTACATCGTGTCTTCGTCGTGCTCCACCACAATCACCGTATTGCCGATGTCCCGCAGCCTTTTTAGCGTCGCCAGGAGCTTGTCGTTGTCCCGCTGATGCAGCCCGATGCTTGGCTCGTCCAAGATATAAAGCACGCCCATTAGCGAGGAGCCTATTTGCGTTGCCAGGCGGATCCGCTGGCTTTCTCCCCCCGAAAGTGTTCCCGATTCTCTCGCCAGAGTAAGATACTCAAGCCCCACGCTCTTTAAAAAGCCCAGTCTCTCCTTGATTTCTTTGATTATTTCCGCGGCAATCATCTGCTCTTTTGGGGTCAGTTTGAGGTTGTCGATAAACTCTAAAGCCTTCACGATCGACTTGCGGCAAAGCTCACTTATATTGATGCCTCCAACCGTTACGGCCAGGCTCTCTGGCGACAGTCTCTCTCCGTGGCAGCTGTCGCAAGGAATAGCGCTCATGTACGCCTCGATGTCCTCCTTGGCAAAGCTGCTGCTAGACTCGTGGTACCTGCGCTCCAGGTTGTTTATAACGCCCTCAAACGCCGCATTATACGAGAATTTGGCCTTGTCGCTCTCCCTAACAATGCTCATCTTCTCGCCCTTGGAGCCATACAAGAGAATGTCAATTATCTCCTTTGGCAAGTCTTTAACCGGCGTGTAGAGCGAAAAGCCGTATTTTTTAGCCAAGGCCTCATAATACATCCTCGCAATGCTGGAGTCGCTATCCGAAGACCAGCCGTAAGCCTTGATTGCACCTTGGTTTATCGACAAACTCCTGTCTGGCAAAATAACCTCCGGGTCAATGCGCATAAAAACGCCCAGTCCCATACACTTTTTGCATGCGCCATGAGGGTTATTAAACGAAAACATGCGTGGAGTCAGCTCTTCTATACTCGCTCCGTGGTCTGGGCATGCATAATTTTGAGAAAGCAGAATGTCCTCGCCCTCAACAATGCTGGCAATTACGAGCCCGTTAGAGAGCTCGCTGGCCGTCTCAATGGAATCCGCCAGCCTCGAACGAATGTCATCCTTTATAACAAGCCGGTCAACCACAACTTCGATGGTGTGCTTTTTGTTTTTCTCGAGCTTTATTTCCTCCGACAAATCATAAATAACCCCGTCCACGCGCACCCGAACGTATCCGTTTTTTCGGGCATCTTCCAGCTCCTTAACATGCTCTCCCTTGCGATCACGGACTATCGGCGACAAAATCTGCAGCTTTGTGCCCCCGTCCAGCGCCATTATCCGGTCAACAATCTGGTCAACGCTCTGCTGCTTGATCTCCTTGCCGCAGATCGGACAGTGCGGCACGCCTATTCGCGCGTACAAAAGCCGCAAATAATCGTAAATCTCGGTAACAGTGCCAACCGTAGACCGCGGATTCTTCGATGTAGTCTTCTGGTCAATAGAGACAGCAGGCGAAAGCCCCTCAATGCTCTCCACGGCGGGCTTTTCCATCTGGCCCAAAAACTGCCGCGCGTACGACGACAGCGACTCCACATATCTGCGCTGCCCCTCGGCATAAATCGTGTCGAAAGCGAGCGAAGATTTGCCCGAGCCCGACAATCCCGTGATTACAACCAGCTTGTCCCGCGGAATCGTCACGTCGATGTTTTTAAGATTGTGCTCCCTGGCGCCCTTCACAACAATATTACTGTTCAACAAAAATTCTCCCCCTAGATTCCTCTAAGCTTCTCAGGCTTTTTAATTTATTTTGATTTTCGTAGTTCTTCGATTTTATTGCGTAAAAAGGCCGCGTGTTCGAACTCCAAGAGCTTTGCTGCCGCCTTCATTTCTCGTTCCAGCTCTAAGATTAGCGCGTTCTTCTGCTTTTGGCTCAACTTTTTATTTACTTTTTCGTCGGTCGTCTCGTGCGAAGAACTCTCCAAAACGTCCGCAACCTTCTTTACGATGGTCTTTGGCGCGATCCCGTGCTTCGCGTTGTACTCAAGCTGTATCTTTCTCCGGCGTTCGGTCTCTTTGATGGCGTTCTCCATCGACGGTGTGACCGAGTCGGCGTACATGATGACTTGTCCGTTTGCGTTTCTGGCCGCACGACCTATAGTCTGTATCAACGACCGTTCCGACCGCAAAAAGCCCTCTTTGTCCGCGTCCAAAATCGCAACCAGCGAGACTTCCGGGATGTCCAGTCCTTCTCGCAGCAAGTTGATTCCGACCAACACATCGAATTCTCCCAGCCGCAAGTCCCGCACGATCTCCATGCGCTCGACCGTGTCTATCCCGAAATGCATGTAGCGCACCTTTATGCCGACCTCCTGCAGGTAAGACGTCAAATCTTCGGCCATTTTCTTGGTCAAGGTCGTCACCAGCACCCGCTGTTTCCGCTCGATTCGCTTGTTTATCTCCGCAATGAGGTCGTCAATCTGCCCGTCCACCGGCTTAACAACCACCTCCGGGTCCACAAGTCCGGTCGGCCGAATTACCTGCTCCACGACCTGTGTGCTTTTTTCTTTTTCAAAATCCCCCGGCGTTGCGCTAACAAACACAACCTGGTTGACTTTTTTATAGAACTCATCGAAAGTTAGCGGCCGATTATCGTAAGCAGATGGCAACCTAAAGCCATAGTCAATTAAATTCTGCTTGCGAGCATGGTCTCCAGCGTACATTCCCCGCACCTGCGGCAGCGTAACGTGCGACTCATCCACAAACAGCAAGAAATCCTTTGGAAAATAGTCCAGCAGCGTAAACGGCGCTTCTCCCGGCGCTCTGCCAGATAAAATCCGCGAATAATTTTCTATTCCCTTGCAAAAGCCGATCTCCTCTAGCATCTCGATATCATACCGCGTCCGCTGCTCTATCCGCTGCGCTTCCAGAAATTTATCATTATCGCGAAAGAAGTTAATTCGCTGTTCAAGCTCCTTTTCGATGTCCAAAACAGCCTGGGGCAGCTTTTCCTTCGGCACAATGTAGTGCGAAGCCGGATATATTGCCGCGTGCTTGACAACCGCCTTAACCTCGCCAGTCAGCGGAGTTATTTCGCTTATTCTATCAATTTCATCGCCAAAAAATTCCACTCGAACCACGGTATCGCTCGAAACCGCCGGAAAAATCTCCAAAACATCGCCACGAACCCTAAACTTGTTCCTAGTCAAGTTCACATCATTGCGCTCATACTGCAGCTCCACGAGGCTTTTCAAAATTTCATCACGACTTTTGTTCATTCCCGGACGCAGCGAAATCGCCATGTTGCAATAATCAACCGGGTCACCAAGGTTATATATGCACGACACGCTCGCAACAATGATGACATCCCTCCGCTCCGATAGCGCAGAAGTCGCAGAGTGCCGCAGTTTGTCGATCTCGTCATTAATCGAAGAATCCTTCTCTATATAGGTGTCCGTGCTGGCCACGTAGGCTTCCGGCTGGTAATAATCGTAATACGACACAAAATATTCCACTGCGTTGTCCGGAAAAAACTCTCTAAACTCCGAGCAAAGCTGCGCCGCCAACGTCTTGTTGTGCGCCAAAACCAAAGTAGGCCGGTTCAACTTAGCAATCACATTTGCCATGGTAAACGTCTTGCCCGAGCCCGTAACGCCCAGCAACGTCTGCTCTTTATAGCCATCATTAATGCCATCAACCAGCGCCTCAATGGCTTTGGGTTGATCTCCGGTTGGCTTGTAGGCCGATTTTAACTTGAATTTCATTCTGCATCACACCTCGCTACAAGATTTGCTTGCCAAGCTCGCTGTCCGCAATAGAGACATAATCGTCGTCCGCAACAATTATGTGGTCCACAAGCCGGACGTCCACTAGCTTCAGCGCATTTTTAATCTCAATAGTCGTCTCGATGTCCTCCCGAGAGGGCAGGGCGATTCCGCTGGGATGGTTGTGCGCGATGATTGCCTTCGTGGCGCTAAACTTGAGGGCAAGCTCGATGATGTCCCTAATGTGAAAATTCGTTGCACCAAACGAGCCCTGCGCGATCACGTCGCAAAACACCAGGTTTCGCTTAGCGTCAAACAACGCCAAAACCACATGCTCTTTGATTCTGCCGATAAACTTGTTCAAAATCATCTGCTCTATCTGCGTTTTGGTCAGCCTTTTATTATTTATTTTGTAATTTTTCTCGGCATATACTCGACTCAATTTAGAAATCAGCTTAATCAAAATCGCGCAAGACTCGCCAATTCCGTTTACTTTCAAAAGGCTACTCATTGGGGCATCAAAGACTTGCGGCAACGAGCCAAAACTGTCGATAAGCCGATGCGCCAGTTCGTTTGTGTCCTTTCGCGGAATGCCGTAAAACAAGAGCATCTCCAAAAGCTCGTGCGGCTCCAACGCGTCCGCGCCGTACTTTATAAACTTTTTCTTAATGCGCTCTCTGTGCCCGCTGTGCAATCAAAGCACCTCCCATCTTGCGCCCAAAACAAGGCCTGCATATTTTTTCTAAATTTGTGTTTATTATACAATAAACTGCTCAAAATGAAAAGTGTATGAGGCCCAAAAACGTGGTATAATAATAAAACTTTAGCAACGATGGGGAGCGCCAAATTTTGATGAAAGAGATCATTATAAATAAAAACGATGCCGGCCAGCGGGTGGATAAATTCTTGTTAAAGACTTTCAAGAATCTGCCGCCGTCTTTGATGTACAAGGCTATTCGAAAAAAAGATATAAAGCTAAATTCAAAGCGTTGCCAGCCGGACTCAAAGCTGGCCGTTGGCGATTCATTAACAATGTACATAAAGGACGAATTCTTGGGGGAGACATACTCAAAGGAGGAGTTTTTGCGCGCGCCGAGCAAACTAGACGTCATTTACGAGGACGAAAATATCCTGCTAATAAACAAAAAGCCCGGGCTAATCGTGCATCCGGACAAAAATTATCATTTTGATTCGCTGGTAGCCAGGTTGCAGCATTATCTATACAAAAAAGGCGAGTACGACCCGCAAAGCGAGAATTCGTTTGTGCCCGCCCTGGTTAATCGCATAGACAGAAACACCGGCGGTATCGTGATTGCCGCTAAGAATGCCGAAACTCTGCGGATTTTAAATCAAAAAATGAAACAGCGAGAATTAAGAAAGTTCTACCTGTGCATAGCCTGCGGGAAATTCGAGACGCAGACCGACACCCTGACGGCATATCTATACAAGGACGAAAAGCATAACAAAGTCCGCCTTTACAGCGAGCCAAGAGAGGGCGCCAAAACAATAAAGACCAAGTATAGCGTAATAGCTGAGCGCGGCGACTTTAGCTTGCTAGAAGTGGAGCTCTTAACCGGCAGAACGCATCAAATAAGAGCTCACCTGGCTTTTGAAGGTCATCCGCTCCTTGGCGACATAAAATACGGCAATCTGCGCACAAACAAAGAAAAGGGCTACACTCGGCAAGCCCTTTACTCCTACAAATTAAAATTCGATTTTTCGACTCTGGCTGGAAATTTGTCCTACTTAAATGGGAAAGAGTTCGGCGTTTCGGACGTTTGGTTTGTTGAGGATTTTTATAAATTCTGAATTTGTAAACTTAAGAATTCAAATAGCGAGAGACATTATCCGCCGCAATTGCGCCATCCGACGCCGCTGTGACTATCTGCCGCAGATGCTTTTTTCTGGTGTCTCCCGCCACAAAAACCCCGTCAGCACTAGTGTTGCAGCGCTCATCCGCCAGTATGTAGCCATCTTCGTCGAGGTCCACAAAGTCCGCAAACATGCCGTTACCCGGCTCCAACCCGATTGCAATAAAGACCGCCGCGACTTCCAAGGTTTTCTCTTTATTTGCAGCCTTGTCAAAAACATTTGCAAAAGAGACCGAGCCGCCATCATTCCCGCCAATTTCGTTGACAACCGTGCTGTAGCACAAGTTAATATTGCTTTTGGCCGTTGCCGCATCAAGCAACGCTTTTTCTGCGCGGGCTTTATCTCGGCGAATCAGTAGCGTTACGCTTTTACAAATATTCGCCAAAAACAGGGCATCCTCAAGCGCGGTATTCCCGGCGCCAACAACAGCAACATCCTTGCCCTTAAAAAAGGCTCCGTCGCACGTGGCACAATAGGACACGCCCCTGCCGTAAAACTCATCCTCGCCGCGGCAGCCAAGTTTTCTGCGCTTTACGCCATTCGCAATTATAACGCTCCTCGCGCTATGCTTGCCAGAAGATGTGATTACTTTTTTTGCCTTTCCCGAAAAATCCACGCTCTGCACTTCTTCGAACAATATCTCGACGTGCTTATCAACAACCTGATTGTAAATGTTTAGCGAGAAGTCCGCACCAGAGATTTTCTGGATGGCCGGATAATTTTCGACTTCGTCCGTTATAGCAACCTGCCCGCCACAGACGTTTTTTTCAAAAACCTGAACAGAAAGCCCAGCTCTGGCCGCATACAAAGCCGCTGTCATCCCCGCCGGGCCCGCGCCAATTATAATCACATCTTTCACTCTCAACACCTCCAAGCAAATTCTACCATCGTCACTTTGCCATTAACTCCGATCGGCCGATTACTCTCCGTAAATTATCCTATGAAGCTCGTTTCGATCTGCCTCGTCATTTATTCTAAACAGGTCCACCAAAAGCTCATACGGTTCCTTATCTAAGTATCCATCCGGGTCGGTTAGCTTGCCTGTGCCGTCCGTCGTCCAACGCATTTGCGAATAGTCCGTCAGATAGTCAATGCCTTTGCTAAAAGTATTAAACTTTTGCGACCACTCTGGGTAAAACCTTTGCATTATGTAGGTTGCCACTCTTATTGCCGTGCTGTCTTCGTTGCCGTCTTTCGTCGTAGTGCCGTTAACCTGCACTCCAGGCGGAGAGCTATGCACAAAAAGCACGCTGCCGTCCGCAAATTCGCAAATGCACATATACACGTGCCCCGGGCCGCTCATGATATCGCCAACCTTGTGGTCAACAACATCCTCTTTAACCCTAAATGTGCCAAACCCACGGTTTGCAAACTCCGCAGCCATCTTGCTAGAGGGCATCACATAGCCCTGATTATTAGGCTCCGTGTTAAACACGTTGTAAATGAGCCAACCGATGAAGCCCGAGCAGTCCAGGCCGTTAAGGAGTTCATATCTGTGATTTTTAAAGTCATAATCAGCGCCCTGTGTATCATAAAAGGCTTTCCATTCAGGCCTAAGTCCTATGCAGACTGCGCCATCGCCCGCACCATTATCTTCTTCGTTCCAGCCTCCGCCCCATATGTACAGAGTTCTTCCCGCTGGAAAAAGCGAGGTGATCAAGAGATTCTTAAGCGTAGGTAGCCCCGGCACAGGGGTAGCATAAGGATCGCTGTTGCCAAGCTGCTTTTTGACATCCTCTCTAAACGTGTACATGTCCTTGCCATAAAATTTAAACCAGTGCTCCGGGTCCCCATGATCACTTGCTATTCCCATAGTGTGGCCTTCGCAATGAGAGATTATATCCTTCTCCGTCAAGTTAAACTGCTTGCAAAGCAAGACGCACAGATTAACCGCGTTATTATAGGCCTTTTCAAAGTACTCTCTAGTTACGTTCGTGTCGATTTCAAGGATTTTATCCTTTGCTTGTGAATAAATAATTCCGCTCGGCTCGCAAATTTCTATGCTTATAAGATAATTGTTACCAGCGCCACCACAGTGCCATCCTCTATGGTTCCAGGGCAAGATTTGCAAGACCCCTTCATCGTTCAAAAACACATGGACACAAACCTCGCGCGCTATTTCGCCCTTCTGGTAGGACTTATTCCACTCTTTATACCAAGCCTTCGGCATCACCCCTGGGCACGCCGTCGAATGTATCATTATGCCCTTAACAGGGTTCATAACCCGGCCTGCCCTAGCGCAGTCGTTCCTCGTAATAAACTTGGTTTTAATTTCCAAATCGCTATCGTCCAAAAGTTCTTTTTTTAAGATGGCCAAACCCGCATATTTTTCGTCCAAAGCCACCGCCTCAACGATTTTATCATAAATGAGCTTTGAGGTCGGCTCGTCTATGCCCGCTACTATTTTCGACTTTACGTTCTCGTCCGCCTTCAGTGCCTCATAAAGCGATTTTAACACCTGCGGCTCCAATGCTTCTATGCTTTCTAAGATGTCATTTACGTCAACTTTTTCCACATTAGCATCTTTATCATTTTTGTTCAATTCATCTTCGGCGTTCATTCTTTTTTGGAGTAAGATCCAGGTATTTTCGTCCACTATTTCTTTAAATTTCGTTTTTAATTGCTCATCATTTTTTATTTTTTTACGCCATTTTTCTATTGTTTGCGCATCTAAATTATCAAAATCTTTCAAAAGTTTCCTTATTTCAACAACGTCTGCCTCTACCTGCTCTTCGCTTCGCAAATCTCGGTCTTCAGCAAGTGGCAAGGTAGCACTCGACTGCACCGTGGCCGTAGCCATAAGCGCAGACGCCATCATTAAAGACATAATTCTTTTAACATTGTTCAAATTTAACATCCTCCAAAGCAAAATTTAATTTTTATAAAAATCTTCCACAAACGCGAATACTTCTCCATAATCTATGTACTTAGACTCTCTGCCATTTCTCATCACAACCTCCACCTGGCCGTTTTCTAAGTTGCGCTTGCTAACAATAATCCGCAGCGGGATCCCCAACAAATCAGCATCCGCAAACTGCGCCCCAGCCGATATTTTTCTATCATCAAGCAAAACCTCAAACTTGCCACTTAAGCTGCCGTATAGCCCCTGGGCCTTCTCCCAAATGCTGTCCTCACTCAGGTTAAGCGCACAGATATAAACTTGCCACGGAGCAACGCTTTTGGGCCAAATCGGGCCAAAGTCATCATGCGAAGCCTCAATAATCCCAGCAATAAGCCGGCCAACCCCAATCCCATAGCAGCCCATAATAGGCGTCTTTTGAGCCCCGTCTTTGTCCGTGTACCGCATAGCCATGCTCTTCGTGTACTTTGAGCCAAGCTTAAAGATGTTCCCCATTTCTATGCCGCGGGTAACCCTCAACGGAGCCCCACAAGCTGGGCAAAACTGGCCTTCCGTAACCTTAGCAACGTCGTTAAACTCTATATCTTTGCTTAAATCCCTAAAAAAGCTAAAGCCCTTAACGTGGTAATCCGGCTTGTTGGCGCCAACCACCATGTTCACCCGATTTTTCAAAGAGCTATCAATCACAACTTTAAAATTATCCAAAATTCCGCCGCTTGGCCCGATAAAACCCGCCACCAAGCCGTATTTCTGCAAATCACTAAGCTCATTTACTTCGGACTTGATTAAATTTCGCAGTTTGGCTTCGTTAACCTGCAAGTCTCCGCGAATAAACACGATCACAGGTGACTTCAAATCGTCCGCATAATATGCAACCGCCTTAACTGTGCGGCTTTCGTCTATATTCAAAAATTTTGCCAAGTCTTCAATCGACTTAACGCCCGGTGTATGTACAAGTTCATTAGATTCTTCGGCAGCATCGGCGTTATGATCTTCTTGCTGGCAAGTCGCAACCTCCATATTCGCTTTGTATCCGCATTTTTCACAGATAATTATCGAGTCTTCCCCCGCCTCAGAAAGCAACATAAATTCGTGCGCGCCCGTGCCACCCATCATGCCGGTGTCAGAATATATCGAAACAACGTCCAGGCCCACTCGCTCAAAGATTCGCTCATAAGTCTTGTGGACTTTATCGTAGTACTCGTCCAGGTCTTCAGCAGAAGTGTGAAACGAGTAAGCATCCTTCATCGTGAACTCGCGAACCCGGATCAATCCCCCGCGAGCCCTGGGTTCGTCGCGAAACTTCGTCTGAATCTGGTATATCATAAAGGGGTAGTCAAGGTACGACTTCGCCTCGGTTTTGGCCAAATGCACGGCGGCCTCCTCGTGAGTCATCGAGAGCACCATGTCTCTATTTGCCCGGTCCGTTAGCCGTAAAAGCTCACTGCCAACGCTAGAAAACCGGCCAGACTCCTTCCACAGCTCCGCCGGCACCACCACTGGCAGTAGCACCTCTTGTCCACCTATTTTGTCCATTTCTTCGCGGATTATCTTCTCTATCTTTTGCTGGATCCTCACACAAGGCGTCAGCAAAGAATATATACCACTTCCGACCGGCCGTATATAGCCACCTCGCAACAAATAAACATGGCTAATCAGCGTAGCCTCGGCCGGCTTTGCCCTTAAGCGCTCACCAAACAAGTTGCTCATCAACATAATAAACCCTTACTCCCTCTTGCTTTTTGATGAATTTTATTTTATCACATCCTCAAATTTGTTGCAACAATGTTACGATTATTAAAAACTTGACACACTATCAAAGTTGAGCTAAAATTTCTTTTGTGTAAAATATGTGACGAAAAGAGTTAAAAATGAAAAAAATTTCCATTTGCATTGTGACTCATAACAACGAAAACAATATTTTATCGGTGCTAAGCTGCATTTACCGCCATTCCAAGAATTTTATTTTCGAAACTTTTGTTGTTGATAGCAACTCATCTGATAGAACTGTTGAGCTAGTCCGCCGGCATTTTCCGCAAGTTACGTTGATTCCTCTGCCGCAAAATAAGGGCTTTGGCTTTGGGCATAATCGGGTTTTGAGCCGTGTAGATTCTGACTTTCACGTCATTTTGAATCCGGACATTACCTTTGATACTAATATTTTTGATGGCCTGTCAAGTTTTTTAGAGGATAATCCGGACGTTGCCATGGTTGTTCCACAAATATTAAATACGGATGGCTCTGTGCAGACATTGCCTCGGTGTACCCCCAAGCTGAAATATCTTATTAGCGGCCGGCTTGAACGCTTTGGAGGAATTTTCAAAAAGTGGCGAGGTGAGTACACCTGCAGCGGTAAAAGTTTTGATAAGCCTGTAGAAATCGACTTTTGCAGCGGTTGCTTTATTATGATTCGGACGGAGATTTTTAAAAAGCTGCGCGGCTTTGACGAGCGCTTTATTATGTATTTTGAAGATGCTGACTTAACTCGGCGAGCGCAATGTTATGGCAAAACGGTGTTGAACCCCGATTTTTGCGCCACTCACGCTTGGGAGCGCGCCAGCGCTAAACGCTTTAAATATTTGTGCATTCACGTTGATTCTATGGTAAAATATTTTAAAAAATGGCACAACAAAGGAGGCGCCAGACGTATATGAAGGGGATCATTTTGGCCGGTGGCTCTGGCACCAGGCTGTATCCGTCCACTTTGGCTGTTTCGAAGCAGCTTTTGACCGTTTACGACAAGCCTATGATTTATTATCCTTTGTCGATTTTACTGCTCTCTAGCATCCGCGAGATTTTGATAATCTCTACCCCGCGCGATTTACCACTATATAAGGAGCTGCTTGGCGACGGATCTTCGCTTGGTGTGCGTTTTGAATATGTCGTGCAGACTGAGCCCCGTGGGCTTGCGGACGCTTTTATTTTGGGCGAGAGTTTTATCGGCAACGACAACGTTTGCCTTATTTTGGGCGACAATATTTTTTATGGATATAATTTTAGTGATCGCTTAAAAAGGGCTGCGCTTCGCGAAAGTGGCGCAACTATTTTTGGATATCATGTGAGTAATCCTAGTGATTTCGGCGTTGTGGAGTTTGACAGCGCCGGGAATGTGCTTTCTATTGAGGAAAAACCGGCTAAACCGAAGTCAAACTACGCCATTCCGGGGCTTTATTTTTACGACAACAATGTCGTCGAGATCGCCAAGAACGTTAAGCCCTCGGCCAGGGGCGAGCTCGAGATTACTTCGGTGAACAATGAATATTTAAAGCAAAAGAGCCTGAAGGTTGAGCTTTTTGGGCGTGGCATGGCTTGGCTAGACAGCGGGACTCATCGTTCTATGCTGGCGGCGGCTAACTTTGTAGAAGCGGTGCAGACTCGGCAGGGGCTGTATATCGCCTGCATTGAGGAGATCGCCTACCGCAACGGTTTTATCGACAGAGAGCATCTTTTGGATCTGGCCGACCGGCTAAAAAAGACGGAATACGGCCAATATCTCTATAAAGTGGCCACGGAGGCTATTGTTTGACGCAAACGCTTTAATTAACGGGAGGTTCTTTTTTTGAAGATACTTATAACGGGCTCTAGGGGGCAGCTGGGCAGCGAATTGACGGCTATTTTGAAGAGCGAAAAGAGTGAGATTGGGGCAATTAGCCCGCTGTATGATGGTTGCGAGGTTGTTGCCGCGGATGCCGATACGCTTGATATTACTGATGCTTTGAAGGTAAATTCTTTTTTGGAAAATTTTTTGCCGGATGTTGTTATAAATTGCGCCGCGATGACTAATGTTGACGGCTGCGAGACTAATCTTGAGCTTGCGATGCGGGTTAACGCGATTGGCCCTTTGAACATCGCGCGGGCTTGCGAAAAAATCGGCGCAAAGCTGGTTAATGTCTCTACTGACTACGTTTTTGACAGCAAAAGTCCCGCGCCGTACCGCGAATGGGACGTCTGTGCGCCTAGCAGCATTTACGGAAAATCTAAGCTTTTGGGCGAACAATATGTACGCGAGCAGACTTGCCGCTATTTTATCGTCCGCACCGCCTGGCTTTATGGCTATGTTGGTCACAATTTTGTTCGGACTATCCTGAAGCTGGCCAAAGAACGGGATCAGATAAAGGTGGTTAACGATCAAGTCGGCAACCCGACTAACGCGAACGATTTGGCGCATCATATTTTGAAGATGGCAATTACCGAGAATTACGGAATTTACCATTGTACCGGCACTGGAGAGGCCTCTTGGTTTGACTTTGCCTCGCTAATTGTTAAGTACGCTGGGCTCAGTTGCGAAGTGCTGCCTTGTGGGACTAGTGAATTCCCTAAAGTGGCTAAGCGTCCGGAATTTTCTGCGCTCGATAATTTGATGCTGCGCTGCACGGTCGGCGACGAGATGCGCCCTTGGCAGGATGCCCTTTTGACGTACATAAACAAGCTTAAAAAGGAGAATGATTTATGAAAACTTATTTGGTGACCGGTGGTGCGGGCTTTATCGGCTCAAATTTTATTCACTACATGCTAAAAAAACATCAGGATATTCGGATTATAAACGTGGATAAGCTCACCTATGCCGGGAATCTTGAGAATTTAAAGGGCTGCGAAAATAATGAAAATTACGAATTTGTCCATGCCGATATTTGCGATTTGGCCGCCGTTAAAGAGATATTTAGCAAGAACGAGATCGATTATGTTGTGAACTTTGCGGCCGAAAGCCACGTGGATCGGAGCATTCGGGAGCCTGAGGTTTTTGTAAAGACTAACGTTGCGGGCACGGTTAATCTTTTGAATGTTGCTAAAGATTTTTGGACTATTGGTGAGGATGAATACCGCGCAGGGTGTAAGTTTTTGCAGATTTCTACCGATGAAGTTTATGGCTCTTTGGGGCAAACGGGCTATTTTATGGAGACAACGCCACTTTGTCCGCACAGTCCGTATTCTGCTAGCAAGGCGGGCGCCGATATGCTCGTTTTGGCCTATTTTGACACTTACAAGTTCCCGGTTAACATCACCCGCTGCTCCAACAACTACGGGCCTTATCAGTTTCCGGAGAAGCTCATTCCGCTCATGATAAACAATGCGCTTAATCAAAAAAGTCTGCCGGTCTATGGCGACGGCTTGAATATTCGCGATTGGCTGTATGTTGAGGATCACTGCAAGGCCGTGGATATGGTCATTCGCGATGGCAAGATTGGCGAGGTTTATAATATTGGCGGGCACAACGAGCGTACGAATATTGATATTGTGAAGACGATTCTGGCTTACATTAAGGAGCTCACGGGCTCTTTGGTGGACGAGACTTTAATTACGTACGTTAAGGACCGCAAGGGGCACGACCGGCGGTATGGCATTGCGCCGGATAAAATCCGCAAAGACCTTGGCTGGACGCCCGAAACGACGTTTGACGTGGGCATTAAAAAGACGATTAAATGGTACCTTGAAAACGAGGGCTGGGTGAAAAATATCACAAATGGCCAGTATAAAGAGTATTACCAAAAAATGTACGGAGATCGATGATTATGACTAAAGTTTCTGTTGCTCTTGCTACCTTCAATGGCGAAAAATATGTCGAAAAACAGCTTAAATCTCTCCTTTTGCAGCGCCGAAAAATCGACGAAGTTATCATTGTGGATGACGCTTCTACCGACAGCACTGCCGATATTGTCAAGAATTTTATTGAGCGAAATCGGCTTTCTGCTAGCTGGCACTTTTTTGTTAATGAGAAGAATCTAGGTTTTTTGCGAAATTTCAAGAGAGCTATAGAAAAAGCTAGCGGCGACGTTATCTTTTTGTGCGACCAAGATGACATCTGGTACAAGACGAAGGTTGACTCTATGCTTAGCCGCTTTGAGTCCAACGAGCACATAAAGGCGATGTACTCTGGCTTTAAGGTTATTGACGAGAACGACACGTTTATTAAGCCTCGAAGCAGCCTTATGCATTCTAACAATAACTTGATTAAATTTCGCATTGAGCCCTTTGACACCGTTAAAATCGAGCTTTCTACCATATGCAATTACAATATTTCTCCCGGATGCACCTTGGCGTTTACGCGCGAGGTTCGAGATATTTACATTGAAAAGACGAAAAATATCTGTGTGCACGACTGGGAAATCGCCCTGATTGCCGCGTTTTTAGATGGCCTTTATTTTTTTAATACACCGCTTACAAATTATCGCATTCACCCTGGCAACGCCATCGGCCTTCCCGCGTTTTCCAAAAAGTCGCTCTATAGCAAGGGCAAGGCTGCGCTTTCTTGTTGTACTCGGGTAGACAACGCGAAAAAGGTTTACTCCTATTTGAGCGCAATGGAGGTTTATCAAAACCTGTTGCCGCCCGATAAATTGAAGGTTTTGACTAATAGTGTGAGTTTTGCCAAGACGCGTTTAAATGCTTTGGAAGAAAAAAAGTTTCGCAAATTGTTGGAACTTTATAGGTGTGCCGGCAATTATTCGAAGTCGGTTACCTTTAAGGGGCGGCTTGCGGACATTTTTTGTGTATTAAAAAAGTAAAGGAGCTTGCAGCATGGGCAATTTTAATTTTATAAAGACGGAAATTGACGGGATGTTTATTGTTGAGCCGACTGTTTTTGGTGACGATCGGGGCTATTTTCTTGAGACTTATCATTATGACGAGTTCAAGAAAGCCGGCATAGACGCAGTTTTTGTTCAGGATAATCAGTCTAAATCTAAACGAGGCGTGCTTCGCGGGCTTCACTTTCAAACAAAACGGCCTCAAGGCAAGCTTGTTCGAGTTATAAAAGGCGAAGTCTTCGATGTGGGAGTGGATCTTCGTAAAAATAGTCCCACCTTTGGCAAATGGGTTGGTGCTGTTTTAAGTGACGAAAACAAGCGTCAGCTGTACATTCCGGCTGGGTTTGCGCATGGATTTTTAGTTTTGTCGGACGAGGCGGAATTCGTTTATAAATGCACCGATTTCTACGACCCGCAAAACGAGGGCGGCATAATTTATAACGATCCAGACATTAACATAAATTGGCCTATTTCCGGCGATATGGAGATTCTTCTCTCTCAAAAAGACCGTGCGCTGCCGTCCTTAAAAAGTTTTCAAAATAATTAAAGCTGAAAAGGTGCTAAAAATATGGGTGTTTCTGTTGCGATGGCCGCCTACAACGGCGAGAAATATATTAAGGAGCAGGTTTTGTCTATTTTAAAACAGCTTGGCTGCAGCGACGAGCTGGTGATTTCTTACGACAAAAGCGCCGACAACACCTATCGCATCATCTCGGATCTTGCTGTTCGCGATAATCGGATTAAGATTTTTTCTGGGCCTTGCGCGGGGTTGGTTAAAAATTTTGAGAACGCCCTTCACCACTGCAAAAATGACTACATATTTCTAAGCGACCAAGATGATATTTGGCTTGAGAACAAGGTGAGTCACGTTTTGAGCGCGTTTGAAAGCACTGGCGCCGACGTTATTTTGCATGATTGCGTGGTTGTTAACGAAAGCAACGAGGTTTTGGCTGATTCTTTTTTTAAACTGAGGCATTGCCGGCGCGGTTTTTTATTCAATGTTTTGCACAATTCATACATTGGCTGCTGCATGGCTTTAAAGCGCAGTTTTCTAACTAATGTCTTGCCATTTCCGCAAAATATTCCAATGCATGATCAATGGATAGGCCTAATGGCAGAAAAGCGGCATTCTGTCGCTTTTATAAAAGAGCCATTGATTAAATATCGGCGCCATTTAGGGAATGTAACAAAGCTTAAACCTTCTAAACTCAGCAATATTATTAAGTTTAGGCTAAATTTGATTTCGGCTTTATTAAAACAATCATAATTTTTTATTTTTCTTTTTTAGCAAATAGTTTTATCTCCTGAATCGAAAGGTTTCTCCATTTGCCGGGCGCTAGCATGCCTAGTTTTAGTTGACCTATGGCAACTCTTTTTAGTCGTGCAACGTTTAGCCCGGCTTGCTCGCACATTTTGCGGATTTGTCGGTTGCGCCCTTCTTTTATGATGATTTCTAGAACAGTTCTGTCTTCTGCCGACTTTAGCACCGTGACTTTTGCAGGCTCCGTTTTGTAGCCGTCTATCGTCATTCCAGAGCTCAACGTAATTAGCTGCTCTTCCGTAACCTGAGGCTTCACGGTCACTCTGTACTTTTTTTCTATCGAGTTTGCCGGGTGAATCACAGCGTTTAAAAATTCGCCATCGTTCGTCATGAGCAAAAGGCCCTCAGAGTCCTTATCCAGCCGGCCTACTGGGTATATTTTTTCTGGAATGTCGCTCACCAAGTGCATAACGCATTTTCTGCCAAGCTCATCTTTCGTGGTAGAGACGTATCCGCGGGGCTTGTGCAGCATAATATAGTGCTTTTTTACGTTGCAGTCGATTAATCTGCCGTTAACAAAAATTTTATCCACGTTCGGATCAGCCTTGTCGCCTATTTGCGCAACTTTTTTATTAATGCAAACCAATTTGTTTTTTATCATGTCTTCGGCCTTTCTCCGCGACGCCACGCCACTTTCCGAAAGTATCTTTTGAATCCTTATCTTTTTCACAACTTTAAGCCCTCCAAATTAATTAAAAAGCCCCATAACAGCAGCGCTTAGCCTTTGCCAAATGCCTCTTTGGGGTCTAACTAAATTTACATCCTTCTCGATAATCAGGTCGTTCGACGCCAAAACCTCGCCGTCAACCTGATATTTAACCTTCCCCACAACCTGGCCCTGCTTCAGCGGAGCATACAAAAACGGCGAAACTTCGACAATCTTCTTGATTTTGCCTTTATCACTTTTTGGCAGGCTTATAGAAATTTTATCTTTAACAAATGCAGAAATTTCGTTCGTGTCGCCGCCAACCACCGGCAAAATCGCGTAATCTTTGTTGTCAAAAATAACTGTTTCTATTTGAGAAAATCCATAATCCAATAATTTTTCGTGGTCGTTCCAGTCGTCTGGGGCGTCCAGCGTGACGGCAACAAGGCGAGTATTGTTCCTTTCTGCCGCCGAAACCAAACATCTGCCAGCAAGCCTCGTAAACCCAGTCTTTATCCCGATGCAGCCGTCGTAGCGCTTCAGCATCCTATTTTCGTTGTAAAGCGTCCGGATTTCATCAGGCTTTACAAATGTCACCTCAACACTTTTTTTAGATGAAATATCAAAAAACGCCTGATTTTCAAGCGCATAAGCGCCCAGCAAAGCCATATCGTAGGCAGTAGAATGGTGATCTCCCTTATCAAGGCCCGATGGGGTCTCAAAAATCGTGTCAAGCATTCCAATTTGCTTGGCTTTTTTGTTCATCAGCGCCACAAATGCATCCACAGATCCACAAAGCGCGATGGCTGCCGAATTCGCAGCATCATTTCCAGAGACAGTAAGCATGCCCTTAGCCAAACTCAATAACGGCAGCACCTGCCCCGCCTGCAAGTACATGGAGGAGCCGTCAACTGGGACCATTTTGTCGGTGATGGTGACGTTGGTGTCTTCCTTCTCGGCGGCCTCCAAAGTCAAAAGCGCAGTCATAATTTTGGTTGTGCTGGCCATTGGGCGCGGCTCTTTTTCGTTTTTCCCGTAAATCACCTTGCCGTTATCGGCGCAAATTACAATCGCAGACTTGGCCGAAAGCGACGGCATTTGCGCAGTAGCTTCACACAAGGGCGACAACGCTGATATAAAAAAACAAAATAAAATTATTTCACTCAATAATTTTTTGCACAAATTAGCCACATCCCCATAAAATCAAGATTCTTAGCTAATTATATGCGTGCAAAATAAAATTATTAAAAGTCGCTGCCCCTGCTGTATTTATTAAAATCTAGTTTTCGTCGTCGTTTTGATTCTTATCCGGCTTAATGATAGAACCTATCTTGTCTACCACGTCTGGAACCAAGTCGATGACCTTCTCCGCCGTCGATAAATTGGGCTCTGCGTGCAAAACCTTAATGTTGCCAGCCCTATTTACGGTTAAAAAAGCTACCGGAGAAATTGTAACTCCCGCGCCACTGCCGCCACCAAACAGATTCTCATCGTTAACTTTTTTGCCCGAAAACTCCGAGCCGCCAGACGCAAAGCCATAAGCTACTTTCGAAATCGGAATAATCACCGTTCCGTCGTCAAGCTTAATAGTCTCGCCAATTATAGTGTTTACGTCCACCAGGCACCTAAGCTTCTCAATAGTAGTGTCAACCATATTGTTAATCGAGCAATCACTCATTTTCTACACCCTCTTCGTCGTTTTTGTAAAATGGCCGCCTTTCGCAAGGCGATATATAGAAATCAATGCCGTACTCAGCATAGATATCGGAAAAAAATAAACTTTAAAAGAAAAATCCACCCTAGATTTAACTTCTCTAAACCCCGGTACAATCAAGATGTGGCACTTGCGTTCATCAACATTTTGCAGCAAAATCGACCGCGCATAATTCACAAAAGCAGAAACCTTTCCATAGCTAACAGCCGTCTTAGCCGCGTCATCTTCGGCAACAAGCAAGTCAAGATAAAATGACCGGATATGTATTTTGCCGGCAAAATCCCTTGCAATTCTTACGAGCTGCTTTAAAAGGTCCAAAAATCCGGACAAGCCCCTCCCTTTTATTATACCTAATTTTTTTGCGAATTTGTTTATTTTATTATCTTTTTTTAAAATTTTAGCATCTTTTTCGATTTTTTTAAATTCCTTTTTTTGTAGCGGGTCGAACGAAAAAAACAAGAATTTGATGTTCACCCGCAAATTTTCTTTAAAAGAAATATGCACAAACACCGGGCAAAACAATAAAACGGCCACAATCAAGATTATAACTAAAAAGGCATACAAAAAAATCATTTGACATCTCCAAAAACGTTATTCGTCTGCGCTGTTCGAGGCATTCACACTTTCCAACTCCAATTTGGGTAATTCATCCACACTGCTAACGCCAAAACACTTTAAAAAATTAAGGGTTGTCCCATACTGCAGCGGTTTTCCGGGCAAATCGAGACGTCCTTTTTCCTCAATTAAATTTTGCACACTCAAATTCGAAATTATGCTAGAACAATCCACGCCGCGGACGTTCTCCACAAAAGCCTTGGTAACCGGCTGATTATACGCAATAATCGCAAGGACTTCCATCGCCGCCGAAGATAGCGGGCTGTGTCTTCGCAAATCCAAAGCGCGCCGCACAAAATCGGCATGCTCAGGCTTTGTGCACATTTGGTATTTTTCACCCAATTGCACAATGCAAATCCCGCTATCATCGCTATCCAGCTCATCCATCAGATTTTTCATCAACTTCAAAACCGTAGATTTATCAATCTCCAACGCCACCGAGATTCTCTCTGCCGAAATCGGGTCTCCACTAGCAAAGAGCACCGCCTGCATCGCGGCTTTAGCTTTTTTTACTTCCAATTTTTGCGCCAACTTTCAATAATTTTATCGTTTTGTTTTCGTCATCCAACGCGATTCGCTTGGTCTTTATTAACTCCAGAACCGCCAAAAACGTAGCAACCATCTCAGACTTTGTCTGCTGCCCCGAAAAAAGTGAGCTGTAATCCGCCGCGCTTAAGGCTTTTAATTTTCGCAAAACGAATATGACCTTTGAAAAAACTGACACAATTTTTCTGGAAACTATCTGCGAAAAAACCTCTTTAGGTGGCGGAATCCTGCTAGCCTTTCGCCCAACCACGTCGGTGTAAGCCTTAATAAGAATTGAAACTTTATGCTGAATCGAGTACGTCCTGTCGGGCGTTATCTCCTGAGGCAGCCTTGCAATAAGACCAAAATTCATCTCTTTCTCCAGCACTTTCGCCACCCGCTGATACTGCTCATACTCTAGCAGCTGCCCTGTTAGCTCTTGCTTTAACGACTCGGCCTCTTCGTGTTTTGGCAGCAGCATCGCCGTTTTTATGTAAATCAGCCGCGCGGCCATCTCCAAAAACTCGCTTGAAACCTCCATGTCCAGCTCTTTCATCTGCTCTATGTGGCTCAGGTACTGCGCCAAAAGCTCCGAGATTTTCACATCGTAAATATTGAGCTTATTTTTTTTTATCAAGTGCAAAAGCAGCTCGATTGGGCCTTCAAAGTCATTTAGCTTGTACGACATTTTCTCCATGCAAATTTACCCTTTGTAAAAGAAATGGAATAGATGCGTAAGTGGGAATATTGTAACACGTTCTAGAGCTTTAATGATTATTTTTTCAAAAAAGGCCACCGGCCCGGCCAGCGCCCCGGTAAATAGCAGTGCAAAAACGATAATAGTTATGTAACTTTCGTATTGATAATATTTATTTAAAATTTTATCTGGCAAAAAAACAGCCAAAATCTTTGAGCCATCGAGCGGCGGTAGCGGGAGCAAGTTAAAAACCGCTAGTCCCAAATTAATATTATAGATAAAAAACATAAGCATAATAAAGCAAGCAAACGGCATAACGATAAAGCTAGGGACATCTGCTCCTTTTGACATATAAAAGTCTTCAATAAACCCACAAGCAACATATGTTCCGCATCCAGTTGCAAATGCAATCACAGCTACAATTAAGTTCGAAAGCGGCCCCGCCAGTGCTGTTAGCGCCATGCCGAGTTTTGGCCTTTTAAAATTTCTTGGATCCACTGGCACTGGTCTTGCCCAGCCAAATTTAAAAAGGAGCAGTGCCGACGCGCCCAGCGGATCTATATGCTTTAATGGGTTCAATGTTAATCTGCCGCTATCTTTTGCGGTGTTGTCCCCCAATTTATACGCTACAAATCCGTGCGCCCACTCGTGTATTGGCAAAATTACAAAAATCGTCACAAGCAGCGCAGCTATTACCATCAGCGCCATCTCCAGCGTCATTCCTTCTTGCAAAAACCACATTTATAATCACTCTCTCCATCACTATAATTTATTTTAAAGCAAAAACTGCAATGATGCTAATTACGATGTTGCCATAAATGCCTTTTCATTTGCGTGTGCATAAAAAATCATTCTGGGATTATGGCTAATAACAAGCTTCCAATCATCTTTAGCTTTTGTATTTTCATTATAAGCAGCAAGATACTCCATTGGCTCCAAATCTCCAACAAAACAACTTCCGTCATCTAAAATAAGAGATATACTGTCATTGCTATGGCTTGGGGTAGATAAAATTTTTCCATCTATTCCAAGGTTTCGAAGAAAAGCTCTGCTTTCTTCACAGCTAACAATAACTGCCTCGTTTTCATTTATTGACGTGTATTTTATGCGTGCGTCCCTGTTAAATATCTCATCAGAAAAATGAACATATTCTAATTGAGTGTTAACCAGCAAAAGTTTTATGCCCTTTTCCATAAGCTCGCTAACAAGTCCAATATGGTCCGGATGATAATGCGTTGCCAAAACGTAGGTAATGTCGCTCAACTTAATATTATTCTTTTTTATCTCCTTATAAAACAAAGGCAACGTACCGGCATAATCAGTGTCAACAAGCAAATTCCCATTTGTTCCGCTAATAAAAAAAGTATTCGTATTGCCATATTTTAGTCTGTTAACCAATTTGCCACCTACTCGTTCCCTTTGCGTTGGGTTTTATCTGCGTTAAAAAAATTTCGTTCAAGTAAATAATCACAGAAATACAGTATTGCCATTTGTTTATTCATAGCTTTATTGTAATACATCTGGCACTAACTTAATTATAACTTCTATGCCCGCGGTTTGTCAAAATTTCGCCCTGCCGCCCTTGTTTGCTAAAGCACAGAAAAGCCTTGATTTTTTTGCGGATATCTGTTAACATTATAAGTGTATTTTTATGCTGCTTAAGGAGGTGCAGATTTTATGGCTATGTGTGATATTTGCGGTAAAAGTATCGCTTTTGGAATAAAGGTTTCTCACTCTCACCGTCGCTCTAACCGGACTTTTAAGCCAAATGTTCGGCGCGTTAAAGCTCTTGTTGGCGGGGCTCCTAAGCGTGTTTACGCTTGTACCCGGTGTTTGAGGTCTGGCAAGGTTACTAGGGCCGTTTAAGTTTTTGTTTGTGTTAAGATTTGTTTTAGGATTCGATGTACGCTGAAATTTAAATAAATTTTTAATTTAGGATGATTTTATGGCTATGACTATAAAAGAGTTTTTGAACTTTGCAAAAGACTGCAAAACCAAGCCCGAGCTGGCTTCTTTGGCCAAAAGCAATGGCTTAAATTTAACAAAAGAAGAGTTGGACCGTCTGTTTCAAAAAATATCAGAAGGTAAGGAGCTCAGCTCTGATGAACTTGACGCCGCCTCTGGAGGCAATGTCTTTGGAATGAGCGATCAGCTAAAACAAAATCTTATTAATTAAGTAAAATTTTATTAAACAAAATTAAAAACCTGCATTTATACTATCGTTTTAGTATGCCTGCAGGTTTATTTTTTATATGTAATTTCGATTATTCACGTTTATTTTGTTGCCATGGTTAACTTTTTTTCTTCTCCATTTAGCAGCCTTATTAGGTTTTTCTTGTGCTTATAAATTACAAAGAGGCTGATCAAAACCGCTGCCGTTGTGACAATCACAGTATATCCAAAAGTTGCCGGTCGGCGAGCGCCAAGGTAATCGCAAAAATACGTGACGCAGAAAGTAAAAATCGGGTACGAAACGGCCGCCAATATCGAGCCCAAGGACACTAACCGCGTGGTGAATACGATAATCAAAAAGACAGAAAACGAAAGTGCCGCAACCTGCCAGTCCGTCATAATCAGCATTGAAAATGCCGTTAAAACCGCCTTGCCGCCTCTGAGTTCAAAAAAACACGGGTAAACATGCCCCACCAAACACGCCACGCCTGCGATATACATGCCATACTGAACGATGCAAAACGTCGGCACACCGGCTAAATTAATCTGCGAAAAAATCATCCGGCCAAACAAACAAGCAATAATCCCCTTGCTAAAGTCGCCCAACATCGTCAAAAAAGCTGGCCAAAACCCAACCGAGCGCAGCACATTCGTAAACCCAGCATTGCCACTGCCAAGATTCCGGATATCTTCCATGTTTTTAAACTGCCGTGTAAACAAAATAGAAAAGCTGACGCTCCCGATCAAATAGCCTACCGCGGCCACAAGAGCCATTTGAAACCAATATAGCTTTAAAAAATTGACTGCCTGAACTTCCAAAAAATCACTCCCAATGCGATATAAAAGCTAGCGTTCCGCTCTTTCTCTTATTATAAACCTTATCGGCGCCCCTTGTAAAGAGAATGTCTCTCTAAATTTATTCTCGAGGTAGCGCTGATATGAAAAGTGAAAAAGTTTCACCGAATTCACAAAAAATACAAACGTTGGCGGCTGCACAGAAACCTGCGTCACAAAAAATATCTTTAGACGTTTACCCCTGTCTGTTGGCGGCTGAACCCTAAGAGCGGCCTCGGCCAAGACTTCATTGAGCACTCCGGTTGAGATCCGCGTAGTACTTGCCTTAAAGACTTGAGTTATCAGCTCAAACAAATTTTCTATTCGTTGCCCCGTTTTGACCGACACAAACAAAATCGGCGCGTAATGCATAAACGAAAAGTCGTTCTCAAGCTTTTTCTTGTAATTAGCAAAGGTTTTGTCGGTCTTCTCAACAGCGTCCCACTTATTAACAACGATAACGCAGGCCTTCCCAGCGTTAATCGCAAGCCCCGCCACTTTTGAGTCCTGCTCCGTGAAGCCCTCAACCGCGTCTATCATGATAACGCACACGTCGCTGCGCTCAACAGCCATCTTGGCGCGAATAATGCTATACTTTTCCACAGCATCGGTAACCTTGCTTTGCCGCCGGATGCCCGCCGTGTCCACAAAATTAAAGCTTCCAAAACTATTTTTTATAAAAGTGTCGATAGAATCACGCGTGGTGCCCGCAATGTTAGAAACAATACACCGATTCTCGCCAGTTATCCTATTTATAAGCGAAGACTTGCCAACATTCGGCTTACCAATAACCGCGACGTTTATAGTCGAGTCTTCTTTTTCATCAAAATTACTAGTGTCCGGCAGATTTTTAAAAACTTCGTCCAGCAAATCGCCCGTCCCGTGGCCATGCACAGATGAAACCATTATAGGGTCCCCCAGCCCTAAATTATAGAATTCATAAAAATCAGCATCAGCCGCCCCAACCTTATCGCATTTGTTCACGCACAGGATAATCGGCCGACCGCTTTTTTGCAGCATCGCTGCGACCTCGTAGTCCGTAGCCACAATGCCTGTCTTCATGTCCACAACCAGAATTATAGCATCCGCAGAATCCATCGCAAGCTGCGCCTGGTTCCTCATCTGAGCCAAAATAACATCATCCGAATGCGGCTCAATCCCGCCAGTGTCAATAATAGAAAAGCTACGGCCCCTCCACTCGCAGTCACCATAAATTCTATCTCTAGTAACGCCCGGCACATCCTCAACGATGGCGGCCCTCTGCCCCACAAGTTTATTAAACAACGTAGACTTCCCAACATTCGGCCGCCCAACAATCGCGACAATCGGTTTTGCCACTGTTCTTCCCCCTATCTCTTCCTTAAAATTCCTATAAACAAAAAAGAGAAGGTCAACCCGGCCTTCTCTTTCGCACTAAAACAAAACTTAAGCTTCTACCTTTATAACCTCGCGGCCTTTATAGAACCCACAGGCCTTGCAAACCCTGTGTGGTAGCTTAAATTCTCCACACTGCGGGCATTTCATAATTGCAGGAGCTTCCATCTTCCAAACATTAGAGCGCCTTTTGTCGCGCCTAGCCTTAGAATGCTTTCTCTTCGGCACTGCCATACATATCCCCTCCTTTTAAAATCAAATAAGCCTTGCCAATTAATGTTTTCAAAAATCTACTCTCAAATTATTAATGATCATCCAGCCCACTGTCTACACAACGTCCTGCATTAAAGTCAGCTTCTGTTGGTCTATTTTCAGGCAGAGTGCTCAGTTCCTCAGTTAATTGTGAAATTTCTCTATTGACAGTTTCCATTTCTACAGTATGTCCTCTCAAAGCTTCTTCATCAATGTCTCTAGACGCTCTAATCGCATTAAGATAATGTCCTGCAAAATTTGCATCAATGCGGTTCATTAATCCATTAATACGTCCTGCAAAGTCTCTCGCTATCTCGTTTCCCCTAAAAACATATACATGAGTAACGTCGTTTTCATTGCGTTCAAGGCCTACCCTATTCGCAAAAAATCTTAATAAGTTGTACAAAGGATTATCAACTAGCCTACTATAATTTTCTATAAATACATTATTATTTTGGCCAGCTACACTGGCAACAACTCCAGAGTTAGTATTTACATTATTATTTGCTCTCCCAAATAAGCGGTTCCAAAGCTCTGTTCCTTCTGGGATTACCCAAACCATATTTGATCCCGAATTTTGAAAAGACGCATTTACTGATACTGTATTAAAGCTGATTGCCGTCAATAAAGAAATTGACGTCAATCTTTTTAACCATATTTTCTTCATCATAAAATCTTTAACCTCACGTATTTTTATATTTTAGCATAATTGCAAATAATAGTCAATATTTAAATTTTGTTAAAATTAACTCTCTTTTGTTTCAACATTTACTTATTCATTTTACTCTTCAGAGCCCAGAGGTAGAACGGCCTCATCTGAGTAAACATCTGCCTTGCTTGGACCATTAAGCACAACTCTAGATATTTTAGGCGTTGTTGCCTTAAAATAATTTTTCGTTGACTCCCTGTCATTTAATTCATTCTGGTTATTTTCATATTCGTTGCTTTCGCTAGAGCCAAAAGAATATACCCCGCCGTCTGACATTGTTGCCGCGTCTTTGCCGTTTTCAATTTCTTGTTTATCTGCACTTTCATTCACATCATTTATATCTTTGCCGTTTTTAAGCGCCCTATTAGCTTCCTCGCTAATAGTTCTGACTAAATATTCAATAGATACGCCATTAAACGGGCCTGCCTCGATAAAATCTCTTTTTGGTTCATTCTCATGGTTATAATTTTCTGGTTCATCTTCACTTTCATCCGAAGTGCTTATCCCAAACTCGTTCCCAAGTGCCTTATTAGCTGCTTTCCTAATAAGTTCAGTTACATATTCCTTGTAAGAAGATCCATTTGTCTCATTACTTTCAAGCTCATCTACGCTTTCATCCGAAGTGCTTATCCCAAACTCGTCTTCAGTGGGGTTTTCTCCTGCGTTCGGATACATAGCTAAACAACCGAAATCTAAACAAACAAAAAAGCACATTGCCAAAACTGCTGAGCTAACTTTTTTTAACAAATTTTTCTTTAACATAAAATTTAACATACACCTTTCCAACTTCACTATAATCATAAATAACATTTTAAAACTTATTAAGCATTTATAAAGCGTGGAATTTGTCCTATAGGTACGTATCCACCATAGCCATACACTTCCTTCTCTCCATCTTCTTCCTCTTTAAAATCCTTCGGTATACTTGTTTCACAAACACCTGGCAAGTATTCTTCTTCCTCTCCACAAACGTTTTGCGGGATTAACGAGGTAGTTCCTGCTGCATCTAAACCAGCAGAATTATAATTTTTTAGATCTTTATCACCGTTGCCTCCGCCAGAAGGATCCGAATCATCGTCTCTAGGGCTTAATTCTTTATATATTTCTTCTAACCAATCTTCCTCTTCTTCCTCGCACCAACTTCCATCATAAGATTCTTTTTCACTATAATTGGGAACCTCCCGATGCCCACTAGCGAAGCAAGGCGTAGGCATTGCTAAAATGAAGCAAAAAAACACCACAAAAGCAGGCAGAAAAAACCTTTTAAACAAATTTTTATTCAACATAAAATCTTTTTACACCACCTATTTTCATATTTTACCACAACTAAATTCAATAATCAACGCTAAAAAACTATAGCCCATCAAAATTTTACCGTTCCTTACTTAAATATAATAATCATCCTCGTCATCAGCGTCATAGTCTCCATCGTTTACTTCTAGTTCAGGAGTATCCTCTTCCAAAGATTCCTCTTCTGTGTTAAAATTGTACCCTTCCCCACATTCTTCCTCCTCTTCCTCTTCCCCAAAATCTGATTTTTCATCCTCTTCTTCATGCCAACTTTCTTCATCAGGTTCTTCTCCATTAGCACTGTTGCTTTGGTTGTTATTTTCTGTTAAATTGTTAGGATAATTGTTAGGTTCTTCCTGCACAAGCTCGGCTTCTACAAAAAGAACATCCAAATCTTCTTCCCCATTTCCTGGTTCTTTTTCATTAACATTGTTACTTTGGGCACTGCCTTCTATTAAGCTATTACCTCGTTTGTTGGTTTCTTCCTCGTCAGAACTAGCCCGGAAATCGTTAACAGAAGTATATCCATTTGGAGTTTTTCCATTTTGGTTACTTGCCAAACAGATCGGTGATACCAAAACGAAACAAAAAAATATCACAAAAGAAAACACTCTAAACAAATTTTTATTCAGCATAAATCTTTTTGCACCACACATTCTTAAATTTTACTATGATTACATTTAACGATAAACTTCAACGCAAAAAGCCATCCTAAGCATATCTATTCGTTGTTATTATCGTCAAAAACTATTAAATGCCAAGGCGTAACGGTTCCTTGGTTGCCTCTTTGGCTAGCATTCTGGGAAGGCTCCAAATTATTTTGGCCATAGTTATTTATTGCCGTGTTACCATTCTGAGTGCCACTTTCTTCTGCATTAGCACTATGATTATCGTTGTCATTTAAATTATTATTCGCTTCTTCGGTAGTAGAAATATAGTCTCCAACTTGCCTGTATCCATTTGGAGTCCGCTCATTCCATTCTTCCTCCTCTTCTTCCTCTTCTTCAAAATTTGTTACGTAATTGTTGTCATTTAACGCTGACTTTTCCCATTTTTTGTATTCATGGTCTTCTTCCGGAGAAATAGGCTTTCCATCATAATCATCTCCATCATCCGTGCTGCTCTCTCCTAAATTATAACTAAAACCTTTGGATGGTGGCGGTACATTCATCCAAGAAGATTTTTTTTCTAATTTAGGTTTAGGCTGCTTTTTTGGTGGATTACTTGCAAAACAAACCGGCGCCACTGAGACACATAAAAAAAATATTGCCAAAACTGCCGAGGTAATTTTTTTAGATAAATTCTTTTTTAGCATAATTTTACACCTCATACATTAATTTTTAAACACTCATTTTAAACTTAATCAACCTTGTCCACCGAAATATAATTCATCTGACAACGGTAATTATTTCTCTTCTTCCCATGCTGCCTTTGTACGCATATCATCGAGGTCCCCAATTTCTGTTTTTTGCTCTTCTGCCCACTTTCCTTCATCAAAAATATAATCATCGTCACCATTTTTCATTACTTTTTGCTGATTTTCTCTTTCCCTATACTCATACCCCTGCATCGCAATTTTGTGATCAGTCAGCATCCGCGGGCGATGACGTTGCGACACAAGAATATTCTCGTTCGTTTTTTGCATTTCTATTTGACGTGCACGGGATACTTCGGTTGCATAACTAGCAAAACAAATATTCATGACTAAGCCAAGGCCAAGAAATAGTGCTATTAAAACAATCAATTTCACTTTTTTTAAGGCATCTTTTTTTTGCATAATTTTAACCCTCACACATTATTAAATAACAATATGAACACCAAATTACGCTCAAGTCCTTAGTCTCATGCCACTTGCTATATTTCAGCTATTATTTGCCTTTTATTATTTTCTTTCTTGAACTCTTTCTTTCCTCCATTTTTCTAAATCTTCTTTTTCTCTTTGTCTTTCTTCTCTTCTCTCTTTTCTGACAATATAATAATCCGGATCGTCATCACTGCTGTTGTCCGATTCTTCTCCACTACTTTGCCAGTTAGATGAAGGTTTTCCCAAAACTTCCGGTATTATGGACATTGCCGCCAAACAAGTGTTTGTCATCAAGCCAACGCCAAAAAATGCCACCAAGCCCATAGACATCACTTTTTTCAACATAACTTTACACCTCATACATTAATTTTAAACACTCATTTTTAACTTAATTAACCTTATCTAGTGTAAAATATTCATATGGTAATAATTGTTTCTCCTTATTTTCCCCATACTGCTTCTTTGTCCATATCTTTGAGGTCTTCGTCTTCTTGAAGTTGTTCTTCTCTTACACGCTTTCTGTCAAGATAAAAATCAAAATCATCATCACTACTGTTGTCCGATTTTTCTTCATAAACATTTGCTTGGTCGCTTTTATTGCCTGACTGATTATTTTGCTGCTTAGCTAAATTCTTTTGATATTCTGCCCACTTTTTACATTGCCTTCCTGGTGGCAAACCACCCTTACGACAAATATTCGCATTGCTACTATCATAAGAAAAGTCTTTAGTACTGTCATCATAATCAGAATCTTCATTGCTACCATCATAATTGTAATCTGTTGTGCTATCGCCATAAACAAAATATTCATCGTCGTCATTATAATCCGTAGTGCTTCCATAAGGAGAATATTCATCGTTTGTCCAAGTAGGGACAAAACCCATCCACTTAGCCGGCGCATTACCATCTTTAATACTAGTGGGGACATAACCTGTCCACTTATCAGGCACATTATAACATCCATTACTAGCCGAACAAATATTTGCTACCAGTCCGAAACCAAAAAATGCCACAAAGCCCATAGACGCCACTTTTTTTAACATTTACACACCACACCCTTCTAAATTTGCATTACATTATCACACGGCGGGTGTGCTTTGTCAAGAATAAATTTTTCACCTTTTTACAACTTCGGAGGTATGTCTCTCTCGCAAATAAGAGGACTCCACGTCGGCAAGATGGAGCTTCACCGCCAGCGGATATTTTTCATACGCCACGCTAATCGAAAAGTCGCCACCCTTGGCTGCGCTGTCGAATCCGCCCATATGCCACCGGATCGCCATTGCCTCTGCTGGTTTTAGCCTCATGAAGCGCTCAATCAAAAACACGGATTTCTCTCCATGGCCGTAAGGAAAACTGTCGTCAATCGCATAAAACGGCTGCTTTTCCCATGCTCCAGTCACCTCGTTTTTCACGTTCCTCGTTGATACTTTATAAAACTCCGCCTTGCACAAGTCATGCAGCAACCCGCACACCGCAAAGCTCTCTTCTGTGTCAGTTTCCTCGTCAAAGTAGCGCTCTCTAAGCGTTTTGTAGACGCTCACGCTGTGCTGAGCCAGTCCTCCCTCGCACGCGCAGTGATATTTCGTGCTCGCCGGCGCCGTAAAAAAGTCCGTAGACGAAAGCCAACTAAGCAGCTCCGCCGCGCCCGGCCGTTTAATAAAATTCCTATATATTTCCACAAATTCTTCTTTAAAGCTCATTCTAGTTCTCCTTATTTTGTAAAATCAAGCCATGCAGCCTACTCTGCCCCAAACAGCCTGTCCTGCAGCTTTTTTATCCGCTCTTTTCGGCGCTTTGTCTCATCCTCGTCCAGAGTCAAACTTCCGTCCGAAGATAGCCTCAAAACGTCACCAGGCTTTGACCCCTTTGGCAATTCGGACTTTTCTATAGCATACAGCTTTTCTTCGTCACCCTCGCAAATCGCATACACACCGTCAAACCGGTCAATCGACAGCATCATCATAGGCTAAGCACCCTCTTTCTCGCAAAACACCTTCAAGTCGTCACCATTCGTCGCAAAAATCACCGTGCCAGCCCAGTCCGTGCGGTAAACCTTTACGTTGCTTTTCTCCAACCTGTTCAGAATTTCCTTCTTGGGCAGTCTGTTCTTGTACTCGCCAACCGAAATCACGGCATAAGTCGGCGCAACCTTATTCAAAAACGCCTGCGAGGTCGAGGTTCGGCTTCCGTGGTGCCCCACCTTCAAAACGTCCGCCTTCAGATCATATCCCGCCGCGATCATGTCTCGCTCCGACTCCTTCTCCGCGTCGCCAGTAAATAGAAAACTTCTGTTTTTGTAGGTGATTTTAACGACGATCGAGTTATTGTTCATGTTGTCGTACTGGAAAAGTGGCGCCAAAATCTCAATTTTCATCGGCCCTATGTAAAAAAACCGTCCCGGCTCTGGCACCTCCGCCCTTATCCCCTTTTTGTCAAGCGCCTTCAGCAAGCGCTCATAGGACCTAAAAGTCGGGATCATTTCATCCTTTAAATGCGGCATCATAAAGGCCCCCACGTCAAACTCATTCACAACATAGCCCATGCCGCCCACGTGGTCGCTGTGTTGATGGCTCAATATCAGCTGATCGATCGTCTTCACCTTCATCTTGTGCAGATACTCGTTCACAACCTTGTAAATGCTCGTCTCGCCCGCGTCAATCAGGATGTTCTTGCCCTCGCAAGTGATAAAAATGCAGTCCGCCTTGCCAACGTCCAAAACATGCACACTCATCGGGTAATCGTCCACCGTGCCCGAAAACTCGCCAACCGAGCAGGTCTTAAATATCCTACTCCAAATCGGAATCCCAAAGCCCTCGATTATAGCCACGGCTGCAGCTCCAAGGATAATCGCCAAAGAAAAAGAAAGAATCAGCAACCTTTTTTTCTTTTGAGTGCTCTTAAAATTATTCTGCATAAAACGCTCCCTCTAACCGTCTCGTCCAAGTCCTACTGCCTGTTGAGTGGCTCTTTGTTGTCCAGCATCTGATAATTTTTGACTAAAATCTGCCTGGGCTTAGACCCCTCGTGCGGCCCCACAATGCCCATTCGCTCCATCTCGTCAATAAGCCGGCCCGCCCTTGCATAACCCAACCTCAGCCGCCGCTGCAGCAAGGATGTCGAAGCCTGGCCTACTTCCATAACGCAGTTTATCGCCTCTTTCAGCATCGGGTCTTGCTCTTTGTTGTCATCGAACTTCTCCTCCTTAGAAGGCTCCTGCACCGCGTTCTTCTCAATCTCCTCAATCACCGTCTGGTCGTACTCGTTTTGGCCGTTGTTTTTGATAAAGCTCAGAACGTTCTCGATTTCTTTGTCCGTCAAAAAGCAGCCCTGCACCCGCAGCGGTTTGGAGGCTCCAATTGGCGAAAACAGCATGTCGCCTCGGCCAAGCAGCTTTTCCGCCCCGCTAGAGTCAAGAATAGTCCTAGAGTCAATCTGTGAAGAAACCGAAAGCGCGATTCTGCTGGGAATATTAGCCTTTATGACTCCGGTAATAACGTCCACAGAAGGCCTCTGCGTAGCAATAACCAAATGCATCCCGGCAGCACGAGCCATCTGCGCCAGCCGACATATCGCATCTTCGACTTCGTTTGGCGCCGCCATCATTAAGTCCGCCAGCTCATCGATGATTATTACAATCTGCGGCATTTTCTCAAACTTTTCTTCTTCGCCCCTCGCAACCCCAGATTTCATCTTATTTTGCACCATTTTGTTATAAGATGTCAAATCGCGCACGTTGTTTTCGGCAAAAATGTTGTACCTCTTGAGCATCTCCGTAACCGCCCAGTTGAGCGCCCCGGCGGCCTTGCGCGGGTCCGTAACGACAGGCACCAAAAGATGCGGAATCCCGTTGTATATGCCAAGCTCAACCACCTTCGGGTCGATCATAAGCAGGCGGACTTCCTCGGGGCTCGCCTTATAGAGCAGGCTTATAATGAACGAATTTATGCACACAGACTTACCCGATCCCGTAGATCCGGCAATCAACAAATGTGGCATCTTAGACAAGTCCGCAAGAGTCACGTTCCCAGCAATGTCGCGCCCCAAAATAACCGTCAGTTTGCTCTTCGAGTTTGCAAATTCGTCCGAATTAACCAGCTCGCGCATCTTAACAATGTTCACGATCTTATTCGGAATCTCGATCCCCACAGCGGCCTTGCCTGGGATGGGCGCCTCAATGCGCACCCCCAAAGCCGCCAAATTAAGGGCAATGTCGTCCGCAAGGTTCGTAATCTTGCTGATTTTTACGCCCGCCGCCGGCTGAAGTTCATATCGGGTAACCGCCGGGCCGCGGCTTATATCCACAATCTTCGTCTGGACCGCAAAGCTATTAAGCGTATCCACCAGCATCTGGCCATTTGTCTGCAGCTCGTGCCGGATATCAGCCTGATTTTGCTCTTTTGTTGGCTCCAAAAGCGAAGCCGGCGGGTAATTATATGTACTTTCGTCCGTTTTGTCGGGCGTCAGCTTGACCTCGCTTACCTCAAACTCCGCAGATTCAACCTTTTTCTTTTTGTTTTTTTCAATAAATGCCTCGGCGGCTTTTTTCGCAGAATCCTCAAACACCTCGTCACTATTGCCTTTTGCGAATTTCTGTGCCGCGTTTTCTTTCAATCTCTCAAAAATTGCATTCGATTTTACCGGATGATCCGGGAATCTTGTGTGAGTTTCATCGTCATCCTCGTCAGGTTCAGCCTTCAAAAAGCAGCTCTTAAGGCCATCCGCAACAAAAACTACGACCTTCTTTAGCGCGTTGTAAAGCGTCGCCAGGCTTATCCCCGTCAAAAGCATCGTTGCGACAAAAAGCAGCAGCGAAATAGTTATTCTGGCGCCAACCGCCCCAAAAAGATATATCACCGGTATGCCCAAAATTCCGCTAAAAAAACCGGCTCCAGTGGCTTGTTCGCCTCTTTTATAAAGCTCTAATAAGCTCTGGAAATAATTCGCATCCGCAAGCTGCGGCACTTCTTCAAAAATGTACACCGACGTGCACAGCAAAAAGATCACGATCACCGACAGTACGACCTTTGCGCCAGCCCTCTCCCTCGGTTGATCCATTGCCGTCGTCCCCGCGATGTAAAGCAGCACCACTGGCCAAAATATCGCGATTTTACCAAAAAGTCCTAAAATAAAATTATGTAAAAAGAACCAGACATTCTCGCCCTTTATGAGCACCAAGCACAGCAAAAACACCGCCGTTGCAAAGATTATTATAGATAACACTCGGTTGTTTAAGCTGGCGGGCTCTTCCTGCCTGGCTTTTGGCCTCGCTTTTTTTTTCGATTTCAAGTCTTTTTTTTCTGTCAAAATATCCCCTCGCAGTTTTTTAATAGCCACAGCCAAGAAGCCCAGGGTAGGGACGGCGGTTAAGGCTTGTCCCTACGGCAACACCACAAATTTTTCTCATATGCCACGCGGCTTTTAGGCCTTCTTGCTACCACTATTCGAATTCTTTTCGGCCCTTTCATTATCTATCATATCATAAAGTCGCGCAAGTGCGTCAGACAAATTTCCAATCTCGTCAATAATCCCCTCCGTAACGGCCTCCTTGCCTTCCAAAACCGTGCCAATGTCCATATCAAGCTCGCTAGTGTTCGTCACCAGCTCCAAAAAGCGCTTAGAATCTATCTTTGAGTTGTCCGTAATAAATTTGGTAATCCTGTTTTGCATCCGTTTAAGATACTCAAAAGCTTGCGAAGTTCCCAGAGTCGTGCCGGTCGTCCGCACTGGATGTATCATCATGGAAGCCGACTTTGCGATAAACGTCCTCTTTGCCGAGACAGCCAGCGGAACCCCAATAGAATGCCCGCCTCCAATGACCATCGAAACCGTAGGCTTTTTCATGCCAGCAACCAGCTCCGCCAGAGAGAGCCCCGCTTCAATGTCGCCCCCCACGGTGTTAAGCAGAATGAGCAATCCGTCAATCGAAGGGCTCTCTTCAATAGCGACAAGCTGCGGAATCACCCTCTCGTACTTCGTCGTCTTCACCGAATCCTCCGCAAAGTCGTGCCCCTCAATCGTCCCAAAAATCATCAGGCAATAAATGGTATGCCTCCCGTTCGTCACGACAACGGCGCCAGTTTTGCTAATTTGCTCCATCTGAATTTTGCTGCCAGGGTTTGCCTCACTTATGTTCTCATCCACCGTCCCATCGGAATTGTTCGCAGTTAAATCCTTGTTCTTGCTCATGATATCTTGCACCTCCACAGATATCTTGTGCAAAATCGGCAATATCATGCATGTTTTATTCCATTTTTTAAAGATAAAACCTCCAAAGCCTTCTCAACAATGTCGCTCGCCCGCAGATTATAGCACTCCTTCAGGTACGGCATCCTTCCAACCTGGCCAAATTTGTCCTCCACGCCAACAGCCCTCAGCGGCACGGGGCATTCTTCCATCAAGACCTCGCAAAGGGCCGATTTTAAGCCGCCGATCACATTATGGTTCTCGACCGTCAAAGCTGCGCCAGTCTTCTTTGCAGAAGCGACCACCCCCGCCCGGTCAATGGGCTTTATCGTATGTACGTTTATAATCTCAGCGTCTATGCCGCTCGCTTGCAGCTTCCTCGCCGCAGTCAAAGTCTCACTCACCATTATTCCAGAACAGAAAATGCTCAAATCCCGGCCGTCCCTAATTTTGCTTGCCTTAAACAGGTCAAAATCACAGGTCTCATCAAAAACATCCGGCGCCGACTTGCGAATCATCCGAATATACACCACGCCGTAGTAGTCTGCAATCTGCGGTAGCGCCCTTCTCAGTTGAGTTCCATCCGTCGGCTCAAAAATCACAATCCCCGGAATGCTCCTCAAAACGCCGATGTCCTCAAAGCTCATGTGCGTCCCGCCGTTAAGCTCCGCGCTAATTCCCGGATCCGTGCCGATTATCTTAACATTTTGCCGAGCGTAAGCACACGAAATCGCGATCTGGTCGCAAATGCGTCTGGTTGCAAACGGCGCAAACGTAGAAACAAACGGGATCATCCCGTAACTGCTCATTCCCGCGGCCACACAAGCCATGTTCTGCTCCGCTATGCCGACGTTTATTGCCCTCTCCGGAAATTTGCGCTTTAGGCTAAAAAGGCCGTTTGCTCGCATCAAATCCGCATCAAGCAGCACTATGTCTTCATTCTGCGCCATCAGCTTTTCTAATTCCTCCGCCAAAACTTGCCGCATCTCCACTACGCTTCACCCCTTAGCTCTGCCAACCCTGCGGCCATCGTCTCCGGCGCTACCTGCATGCTGTGGTTGCTCGTCCCGGCGGCCTCTGCAAAGGAAACTCCCTTGCCCTTCACAGTGTTCAAGATTATCATCGACGGCTTTTGCGAAGACTTCGCCGACGTTATAGCCGCATCAATGGCCTCGCAATTGTGACCATCGTCCACAACCAGCACATTCCAGCCAAAAGCGCGCCATTTGTCGTCCAACGGCGCTATGTCGCAAATTTCGCAAACTTCGCCGTCCAGCTGCAATTTGTTGTAATCCGTAAACGCAATCACGTTGTCGAGCTCATGCTGCGCGGCGAACATCGCGGCCTCCCAAATCTGCCCTTCCTGGCTCTCCCCGTCGCCAATTATCGTATAAATCGTGGCTCCGTCGTTTCTCATTTTAGAGGCCTTCGCAATCCCCATCGCGCAAGAAAACCCTTGCCCCAGCGAGCCTGTCGTCATGTCGATTCCCGGAGTCCTATTCATGTCGCAGTGACTTGGCAAATTCGTCCCCGGCTGATTAAGCGTCAGCAGCCAATCCTCACCAAAGTAACCCTTGCTGCACAAAACAGAATAAACCGCCGGTCCGCTGTGCCCCTTAGACACAATCAGGCGATCTCTGCCCGGCATATTCGGATTTTCCGGGTCAATGTTCATGTGATTCTCATAAAGCACAACCAAAAGCTCCACAATAGACAGCGAGCCGCCGATGTGCCCGCTGCCAAAAGTCCCAATCGTCTTCAAAACTAAGCGCCGAATCTCCGCACACTTGCTCGTCCAGTCCATAACCATCCTCCAATTTTAAACACGTATATTATACACCGGCCCAAGGATTAAATCAACGCAAACAAAAATTGGAGGGCGGCTAAGCCTAGTATCCATGCCTGTAGTCAGGCTTTGCCTTTTACTTTATCTAGCGCATATTTTTCTAATCGAGAAACTTGCGCCTGGCTGATTCCTATTTCGGACGCGACTTCCATTTGAGTCTTGCCCACCAAAAAGCGCAGACTCAAGATTTTCTTTTCGCGGTCACTCAATTTTGCAATGGACTCCTTAAAAACGATCTCATCCAGCCAGTTGGTGTCCTCATTCTTGCTCCCAACTTGGTCCATAACGTAGATGGTGTCGCTGCCCTCAGAAAAAACCGGCTCGTAAAGAGAAATCGGCTCCACAATGGACTCCAACGCAATTACTAAAGTCTCCCTTTTTACGTCTAATTTTTTTGCAATTTCATCAACAGAAGGCTCCTGCCCCGACGTTGCGATGATCTGCTCTTTAACCTGCATGGCTTTGTAGGCAACATCGCGCATTGAGCGGCTTACTCGGATTGAGTTGTTGTCTCGCAGATATCTTCGTATTTCGCCAATTATCATTGGCACGCCGTAGGTAGAAAATCGGACCTTAAGGTCAATGTCAAAATTGTCAATAGCCTTTATCAGCCCGATGCATCCGACCTGAAACAAATCATCAAGGTTTTCGCCTCTATTTGTAAAGCGCTGTATGACGCTCAGCACCAGCCTTAAGTTGCCGTTTACCAGCTCTTCTCTTGCTTTTTCTCGTTCTTTTTTTGTGCCGGTTTTCATCACCTTCAAAAGCTCCATCTTTTCCTTCTCCGATAGCACCTTTAGCTTCGCCGTATTCACTCCGCAGAGCTCCACCTTGTTGTACTGCATTTTATAAAAACTCCCTTCGCGCTTGCCCTTAACTTAAGTATTGGCCTTTGCGGCTTTATTAATGCAGCCCAAGCGCAAAGAAATAAAAATTGTCACCTTCAAATTAAAAGGTGACAATAAATCCATATTAAATTTTAAATTTTTTAGATTTATGATTCATTGATAAGATCGGGGTTAGCATTTGCAGCCTCTTGTAATATTTGAGATCCAGTTTTACCTTTCTGTGGTACATTATCCTCTACTTTTTCGTTAAACGGTATACCATTAAAACTAAATACCGTTGTTTCATTCTTTTTCTTATCCTTTTTCTCATTCTTTTTTCTAAGCTCTTTAAGGTTAGTTCTAACAAAGCGTTCTAGTAACGCTAACTGACTGCGGTTCTTATTTGGGTCCAGGTGCAAATTTTTTCTGGCTTTCAGAAAATTAACCAAGCCAATTGCTTCCTCGTACGTTAATGGCGGAGCCTTTTGCGCTGCTGCTACATCTGATCCTGCGTCGTCGTCCAAATCTTCGTCCGGTTGCGTTTGCACATTTGACGATTCATCAGCATCTATATTTTTTTTCTTTTTTCCCCTTTTCCTTTTCTTTTTAGGCTTTGGTTGCGGGGCTGGTTTTTTTTCGCCTTCAGCGCCTGGAACTAGTCCATGTGCCGGTGCTGCAGGTTGCGCTGCAACCGGGGCTGGGGCTGGTGCTGATGCGGCTGGTTCTCCGCCATCTTCATCAGCTGAGGCGGCTGCGGCTTCTTTCTCTTTATCCTTTATAAATTTATTTGCAGCATCTAGTAAAATTACAACTCGCGCTGCAAGGAAGTCTGGCAGTTTGGCCACTTCTCCGCTATCATTTTTTTTCTGAAGTTCTGCCACAAATGCTTCTAATGTTTCTATATTATCATCACCATCATCACCTTTATTACGTTCACATGCATCCAAAAACTCTTGGACATTTTCGGTAAAAATAGCACATTTTATTGAGTTGCCTTTTTCATAAAAGCTATAAAATGCTTTTTTTGTATAGTCTATCAACGTCAACGCATCATCTTCTTCTACAGCATATCCGTTCCAAGCTACTCCGTCCTTATTAAAATTAAGCTCATCTGTGAAATTACGTAACTTCTTGCATTCTTCTTTTTTTTCATCTAGTTGCCCATCGTTACCACACATTGCATCCCAAAATTCATCTAACTCAAAATCGTTTCGCAAATGTTCAACAAAATCATGGATCTCCTCCGCGGTCATAGCTCCGTCAGCTGGGGCTGGGACTTCGTCATCCGCTTTTTTAATGAAATCCTCCACCTTAAGGTTGTATTTATTCCTAAGGGCCACTATCTTTTTAATATTGTCCTGAGATAGCTCATACGAAACTATATCAGGATACTTAGCAGATAGCTGATCATCGGTATAGTCCCAAACACTGTTAGATATCATATGTTCATTTTGTTTCACTCTGGCCTCTACTTTAGCTATACCTAATTTAACAAAGTCATTGACGTCGCCTAGCTTCGGCACGCCATCTTCATCTACGTTCCAAGTGAGAACTTCATAAACTAAACATTTTGGTGTGCTGAACAATAGAAAACAATCAAGGTTGTATAACATTTCAAGGTCGTCAGCACTTACTTCATCAGCATTTGTAAATTTGGATTCATCTACAATCTTAATACTGCCGTCGTTCTCATCGTAATTTATATTTTCTCCTGCATCAAATATAGCTTCTTTTAGATTCACTATGTCTTCAGCAGGAACCTCAGTTAAGTCTGGTAAATTTGTACCGTTTATATCTATTTTGGGTAATGTGTTTAAATAATCTATTAATTTTTTTAAATTAACGGGTGATTCTTCACTTGAGTTATCTACGCCGCCACCAGGTCCACCCTGGTTGTTATTGCCGCCATTGTCATGGTTTTGGGCATTGCCACCAATGATTGCACCACTCGGCTTTTCAGCCCCTCCTGCTAAGGCAGTGGCAGCTATACCCAAGCCTCCAACCCCTGCAAGTGTTCCAACAGCAGTAGCACCCGGATGCTCAGAAGCATACTCCGTAAATCCCTCTAGCGAGCGCACTTTACTTAAGTCTTTAACAGCAGGTTTAGCCGAATTATATGCAGATTTAGCTGCAGACGCTCCTTTATCCACTGCCTTTCCCACGCCATCTTTAATTTGCTCTCCTGAAGGTAAGCTATTATACACAGATTTAGCTGCAGACGCTCCTTTACCCACTACATTTTCAACGCCATATTTAACTACAGTCTTTGCTTTATCATACTTGCTTGAAACCCAGTTTCCAGTAGCATCAGCAACATTTTTCAACCGAGATTCCATGCCTGCTCCCCCACCTTCGTTTGGAACTGAAGGCTCAGTCGAAGGTAGATTAGGGCCGTACTGCGGGCGTGACATTGTCTGGTTTGAAAAATTCATAGCGGTATTTGATGAGCGTCCTTTTGTAAAACTATCGTTACCAAACGCTGTTGTTTTCTCAAAAGTAGTAGTTGAATCTGCGCTAGACTTTTGGTCACCCATATTAAAATTCCTTAAGTTTTCAAAATCACGGGTTGAGTTTGTAGAACCCGCACCTGGAGTTCCATGTTCCTCCCCAAACTTTATTAAGTCTCTTTCAAATCTATCAGCAGGTTCTTTCTCTGTACCAAGTAAAGTACTATTATTTGGTGTTTGCACAGAAGTTGGACGTGAATCAGATGAAATCTTAAGTTCTATAGGCTCTTCTTTCTCAGAAAATCTATCAAGTAAATTATTCCAAAAGCCTTTCTTTTTTGCCTGCTTAGTTTGCACATTTTTGTCCGATTGTATAGTTGGATTCACATTTTGGCTTGTATTGGTTCTCACTGTTTCATTATTAATCTGTTTACCTAAATCAAATTTGTCAAATGTTTGTGTTGAGTTTATATAATCCGCACCTAAACTATCTCCAAAATCAATCAGGCGTTTTGTCGCTGGGTCAACTTTTTCATCCGCCTCAAAGTCAAAAATTCGCTTTTGAGTGCCCGTAATATTATTATCTGGCGTCTTTATTTGGTTTAAACTGTCAATGTCATGTTTAGCTGACTCGTATATATTTTGTAAGTCCTATTCTGTCAATTCTGGATTTACTTTAGTTGCGTCAAGTTTCTCAGATTTGGAAACAGGCTTAGACAAACTTTTCTTTACCTCTTTTGGGGTCATCGGTGGTAGATCAGATGGAGTTTTTGCATTTGCGTTATCATGAGGCGCATCAACTTGAGTGCTGCCAGTTGACGTATATTCATTGAAAATTTTTGCTGCATTAGCATCTTCCTTCGGTGTCAAAGTGCTTTTTGGCGCTTCTGCTTTATTAGAGTTTTTAGCTATTTCACTATCTCTGTTTCCTAACTTAATATAATTTTCCTCACTCCAATTACTAGTTGAATAGCCAGTCATGCTTCCCGGTGCCGCATTTTGTGGCACTTCTGCTTCAATATTTTTAGTAGGTTCAATTTTAATATCTACACCATCAACATTAACAGGAGGCTTAGCAACTGGAGTAGTTTCAGGTTTAATATTCGGATTCATGCCAGTCGGTGTTGTTATATCATTATTACCTTTATTGTTCGGTCCGTTATTCCCGTTGTCGTTTAAGTTTGGGTAAATCTTCAAATTAAAATCATCTGTTCCTTCTACAGGCTTAAGTGTTTTTATATCAGTAATTTCAATATTATCTCCAGTAGTAATCCGTATGGCTCCATTATTTCCACTTCCTGCATTAGGGTTAAATGTGCTTGGCTGCATTATTCTTGAACTTTCTGATGCCGTAGGTAATTGCATAGCACCTTGGCCTGTTGCTCGTTCGGGATGCGCATCTAACCTAGGTATATTTGAATCCTTTGTTATAAGATTTCTTTGAGCGTTGTTTTTTATGGAATAATTGCTCTGTCCCTTCGGTGCCGCCTTTTGTGGCACTTCTGCCTTAGTAGAACTTTTAGCTATTTCACTATCTCTTTTTCCTAACTTAATATAATTTCCTTCACTCCAATTACTAGTTGAATAGCCGGTCTTCTCTGCTTCTCCTAAATTCATATCCGGATTTTGTATCATCTTTGCGTCTACATCATTTAATTTTTTCTCACCCCTAACTGTATTGTCTACTTGTGTACCACTTTTGTGCACTTCCGCTTTAGGAGGTCCTCCCTTCGGTAAATCTACTGTACCATTAGAGATATTTACCTTTTCGGGATTTGAAGGTGTTAAAAATCTTGAATCAATCCGTTTGCCTGAATCAACCCGGTTGTCTATAACTTCGTTAGCCACATTTATTGGAGGTTCTTCCGCTGGAGTTTGTCCTCTCGGATTAAAGTTATTAGCATTTAATAAGTTAGTACTCATTTTTTGGTGTTCAGGAATTATCTCAGAAGGAGTTTGTCCTCCCGGATTAAAGTTATTATTTAATAAGTTAGTACTCATTTTTTGATGTTCAGGAATTGTCTCAGAAAGTGTTTTCCCTAATGAATCAAAACCTTCAACCTTCAATGTGTTAGGGCTTAATGGTAAAACTCCCTCTGTCGTAGAAGTTTTTCCATTTGCCTCAATATTTTGTGTATGAATGGATTTTTGTCCCTCTAAAAACGTTTGATTTAACTGATCAACTGTAAAATCCCCTGTAGCAGAAGTTTGTCCCTCTGAGGCAATATGAGGAGTGTCAACCGGAGTTGTTCCTGAATCTTTAATTGCATTTTGTCCCTCTAAAAACATCTGTTCTAGCTGTGCAGGCGACAAATCTCCTGTAGTATAAGTTTGTCCCAATGGATTAAAATTCTCAGTATTTAATGAATTGGGGCTCGTTCCTTCATCTATGCCGTACCACCAATTTTTAAAAGATTTTGCTTTTTCAGCAACTTCTGTTACTGTAGAGGTTACTTTATTTACACCACTTTCAAGTTTCGACCCTTCATAAGAAGATTTTACTTTATTTACAGCACTTTCAAGTTTTGACCCTTTATACATATCTTTTGCATTTTTCTTGGCGTTTTCAATGCTTCCGTCGCCAAGAAAAGTCATACCAGCAACTGTTGGTGCGCCAGTCGCAGCCCAGGCTGCCACAGTAGTACCTGCAGCGAGCCCCAAACCTTGAGCAATACCTATGGCCATTTGTTTTCTATTATAACTTTTTTCTATTTCTGCTTGTCTATCTCCCAGAATTTTTATTGTTTTAACATCATCATCAGTAAGGTTAAATCTATCTCTTGCCTCATCGCTAATAGAGTAATTACCATCCCTATTTTGGGTTATTTGCTCACTCAAAGAAAGCGCAGAATTTATTAAATACATAGCTGTTGTCGGGTCTGCCACCTGATTTAAGTCTGGAAGATCTTCCTCTTTCGTTTTAGGTAAATCATTTAGAATTTTTACAAAAGAAACTTTTTGTTCTTCAGGCAGGGCTTCCCTAGTCTCATATAAAAGCTTAAGATCATCCTGAGAAAAGTCAAATATTTTTATATATTCAGTTTTTTTATCAACTTGAATATCCCCAAACCAGTCTTTCTTTAATTTTTCACCAACGAGTTTATATTGACCAACTTCCTCATCGTAAACTATTTGTTCACCCAACAAATTTATAGCCGGAACGAGTTTATCAACAAGCTTAGGATCCCCTTTGCTTAAATCTGCGCTGCCGTCCTTTTTCTGCGGTAAACTTTTCAAAAATTCTAAAGCATCATTATTTTGCTTATAGTAAAGGTTCAACATCATTTCAAGATTATCATCAGTAAGCTTTAAGCCGTCCACAAGTTCGCTATTAAGGAAATAAATTATTCCATCTTCAACAATTATATTACGACCAATTTCATTTATTAATTTTCTGTAAAACTCAAGAATATTACGGAATTTTATTTTGTAAGACACAAGAATATTACGGCGGGTTATTGCGCTTATATCTGGAAGTCCATCTTCCGCCTTTGGCACCTTGTCTTTTAAATAAGATATAATAGTTTGGCCTTCAAATTCCTTGAATGTCTTTACTATTTCTTCTACTTTTCCATCTTCGCTTACTTCTTTTTCTTTATATGTGGTTAACTCTTTCCAAGTTGCATTTATATCATTTATATTTATGCCATCTTCTTGGCCACCAACAGTATCTGCAACGGCCACTTTTCTCACTTGATCGCTATCTTCATCATCGTCTATTCTATCATCGTCGTCAATTACTTTCTTTTTTATAAACTTTGATTGTGTTTCTTCTCTGTGCTCATTAGTTAATTTATCATACTCTTCTTCAAATCGATCATCTTCATCGCTGATTTCTTCTTCTTGGCTAAAAAATCTGTAAAGGTCTCGTAGCATATAAAGATCTTGCTGAGATTGATCAGAATTTTTAAATACCCTTCCTGATAGACAAAGAACCTTCTTATTGTTGGGATTAGAGCTGTTCATATATTCCGCTTGATTGTCAACTTTTACTTGACTTCCTACCTCTATTATGTCATTTATTAATTTCGTATGTGTTGCCCTGCTTACCTTGCTTAAGTCTGGCAAATTTCTTTTTATTTTTGGCAATTTTTTTAAAAATCCAATTAAATGCTCTGCCTGATTAGCAAGCATATTGTTTGCCACTAAGCTAAAGAGATTCAATGTGAAACCTTTGTTCCATGTTTCGTACTTAACCCCTTTAGCTAAATCTTTTACAAAAAGAAGTTTTTTTTGAGGAATATTTGTATATGTCTTCATCCCACCATATAAAGCATAAATAGGCTGGTCATTTTTTGTACCTGATATCCTAATTTTAGAATCTAAATCATCAAGCTCTTCTTCCCAAGTCTCTTGAGTTTCAGGAGACACATGATATTTTTGTAAAAAATCAACAAAATGATCAAGCTGGGTGCTAGCACGATAAGCGCCGGCCTTTTTATAGTTGGCTTGATCCACATCCACGTGGCCTTTTAGCTGGCTCTTTATATAACCTGTTTCATCTTCACCAAAATTATTCCTCAAAGCTTCATTTGAATTCAATAGGGTTACCACATACTGCGCATCATCTTCAAAATCGTCAACAGTTTCTGGCGTTATAGCGTCAACGTCTACAACCCCATTTTCATTTTCAATCAATTTTAAGAAATTATAAAAACCATTTATCTCGCCTAATTGTGCTTTAGTTTTAGTTTTACTCCTATCTATTTTCCGATATTCTATCGAAAATTCATCCTGCTCTTTATCAAGATCATTTCTATCTACCCAATTAGGAGTTTCGTCGTCATCTACTTCTGCGTAATTTACAGACGATTTATTGCTATCATCATCGTTGACTTGGCTTATATCCACGTAATCTTCTAGCTGATATTTTATATAATCTGTTTCATCTTCACCAAAATTATTCCTCAAAGCTTCATTTGAATTCAATAGGGTTACCACATACTGCGCATCATCTTTAAAATCGTTAACAGTTTCTGATGTTATAGCGTCAAAGTCTACAACCTCATTTTCATCTTCAATAGATTTTAAGAAATCATAAAAATGTCTTACTTCATGGAGTTGCGGTGTAGTGCTACTCCTATCTATTTTTTCATTATATGCTTTTTGCTCCGGTTTTGCAGCTTCAGCATTTTCAGCCTGTTGACTGTCAGATTTCTCTGATCCTCCAGCGTCAGGTCTATCAGCGGCCTCCAAAGTGCCAGAAGCATTGAACTCAGGTGATTTCTCTTCAGGTACTGCTTCTTCATCATTTTTGTTGTCATTGTCATTTTGATCTTCATTCATAGCGCCTCTAAGCTCATCTTCTTCACCATTATATATGGATTCTTCGTTATCTATTTCATCATCGTCTATTATTTCATCGTTGATTTCATCATTATTGTCATCTTGGTCTTCATTTTCATCATCAATTATGTCATCGTCCGTTTCTTTATTCTGCTTAATAAATTTAGAACTTTGTTTTTGTTCGTCTTCATCTTTGTCCATTTCGTCAAGCATTTTATCAAATTTGTCGTCGCTATCAAGTTCTTTGCTAGATTGATTTAAATTTGTAGATAACATTGCAGGCTGTGCTGCTTCTTTTACGCCAACTTCTTTATTTTCGTTGTCATTGTCATTTTGACCTTGAACATCTATAGTTGTAGATGACACTTCTGACTCTGCAGCCTCATTATCTTTAACAGAATCAACGAGAGCAGACGATTTCTCTTCTTCAGGCGCCGCCGTCTTTACAGGTTTGTTGCAGAAAGTTTTGCCTTTATAATCTGCAGGCATCTCTACTTCTTTTAGTGCCGTACAGAGCTTAAATACATATTCTTTACCACTGGGTACACCCAAAAATTTTACAGAAGTCAAGCTGCTACAGTCTTTAAAGGCCTCATCAGCAATCGTTTTTACGCTAGCCGGTATAGTTATAGATTTTAAGCTGCTACAGCCAGAAAAGGCCCACCGCTCAATAGTCTCTGCACCCTCCGGTATAGTTACAGAAGTCAAGCTGCTACAGCCAGAAAAGGCCGTAAAACTAATTTTTTTTACATTAGCCGGAATTTTTATAGAAGTCAAGCTGCTGCAGCCCTCAAAGGCATGAATCCCAATATTTGCTACATTATCCGGGATTTTTATAGAAGTCAAGCTGCTACAGTCAAAAAATGCATAGTCCTCTATAAATTCTACAGTTTCCGGAATTTCTATAGAAGTCAAGCTGCTGCAGCCATGAAAGGTCGTTTTCTCAATCTTTGTTACTCCATCCGGTATTTTTACAGAAGTCAAGCTGCTACAGCCACTAAAGGCATAATCCCCAATAGCTGTTACGCCTTCCGGTATATTTACAGAAGTCAAGCTGCTACAGCCACTAAAGGCATAATCCCCAATAGCTGTTACGCCTTCCGGTATATTTACAAAAGTCAAGCTGCTACAGCCACTAAAGGCATCATCCCCAATAGTTGTTACGTCTGGCCCTATAACAACTTCTGTTATCTCATTTTTATAAGCATGCCATGGTGCTTTATTTTCATCATCGTCATAGTCTTGCATATCTCCCTTGCCAAAAATATGCAGTACATTTCCTTCAATCTTCCAGGTAACGTTTTCGCCGCACTTGCCTTCGTGTGTTTTCGCTGTGTCCCCTTTCGCCGTGGCTGATGCTTTCACGTTTTTTGCAAGTTTCTGTATTTCTGACTCTGTTTTCTCTGTATCATCATCATCAGCAGCATCATCATCCTCATCCAAAAGATTATAGAAGATCACAGGGGCCTTTGCAGAATTTACTTCTTCTTGCTCAGCTTCTTCAGCATTTCCGTTGTCATTGTCATCTTGACCTTTATTAGTGACGTCGTTATTTTGACTACCTTCTTCGCTTTTGTTGCCATTGTCATTTTGATCTTGAACATCTATAGTTGCAGATGACACGGCCGACTCTTCTTGGTCATCTCCTTGTGCTGCTTTTCTCTCTTCAGCCTCTATAATTTTATTTGCATCCGCTAGGAACTTTTCGACTTTCTCTGCAAGGAAGTTTGGCAGTTCGTCCAGTTCTCCGTTATCAATTTTTTTCTTAAGTTCTGCTGCACATGCTTTTAAAGCTTCTAGGCCATATTTGTCCAAAAAGGCTTGGGCACTTTTGGCGTAAGTAGCACAATCTATTGAATTGTCTTCTTCATATTCAAGCTCTATTATTTCGTTTGCATAGGATACAAACGTCTTCACGTCATCTACACTTACATCACATCCGTGCCAAGTTCCTCCTTCCTTACTAAACTTACCGTTAATGACAAAATCTAATAGTTTAGTGAATTCTTCTTTACCTGCATCTTTTACTGTTTCATTTTCGCCACGCATTTTATCAAAAAATTCATCTAACTTAAAACCGTTTCGCAAGTGTTCAGCAAAAGCATGGATCCCTTGTTCAGTATAGAAATTTACAAGTTTCTCTGCCTCATCTGCAAACTTCTCAATTTTCTCTTTGAAGAATTCTGGTAATTCTTCCGTTTCCCCATTATTAATTTTCTCACGAAGTTCTGCTGCACATGCTTTTAAAGCTTCTAGGCCATATTTGTCCAAAAAGGCT
>CAQKRU010000005.1:20524-51438 GCA_948823415.1 uncultured Eubacteriales bacterium | reverse complement strand
TTATTCGGGCGGGCAAGAAGGTCATTGTGCCTTCGGAGGAACTCGTGCCTGGCGACATTTTGATGCTGCACACTGGTGACTTGGTTCCTGCTGACGCTCGGCTTATTGAGAGTTTTAACTTGAAGGCTGAGGAATCCTCTTTGACGGGAGAGTCTTTGCCTGTTGAGAAGGAGGCTGGTCGGACTTTTCCTGCTGGTGCCACTTTGGGCGAGCGTCGCAATATGGTTTTTTCTACTAGCACCATAACGGCGGGGCACGGCAAGGCTATTGTTGTCGAAACCGGCATGAATACTCAGGTTGGAAAGATCGCTGGGATGATTATTAACGAGAATTCTTTTCAGACTCCTCTACAGTTAAAGCTCGAAAAAACCAGCAAAGTCCTTGGAATCTGCGCTATTGCCATTTGTGCCGTTATTTTCTTGCTTGGCGTTATCGAGAAAGTCCCGCCTTTTGAGATGTTCATGATAGCTATAAGTCTGGCTGTGGCGGCGATTCCGGAGGGTCTGCCGGCTGTGGTTACCATCGTTTTGGCTATGGGCGTCCGCAAGATGGCCGAAAACCGCGCCGTGATAAGAAAGCTCCCTGCTGTGGAGACCCTTGGCAACGCGACCGTGATTTGCTCCGACAAGACCGGCACTTTGACGCAGAACAAGATGACGGTGACGCAGATTTGCGCCGAGGACGGGAAGATAAATTTTTCTTCGGAGCTTGGCCAGAAAATCCTGACGCTGGGCGCTTTGTGCAATAATTCCTCCGTTACATACACAAACAAAGAGCTTCGCGCGCTTGGCGAGCCCACCGAGAGTGCGATCGTTTTGGCGGCCGCCGAGAATGGCAAGGTTAAGACTGACCTTGATCGGGAGTTTCCCAAAAAGTACGAGATTCCTTTTGCCTCCGACAGAAAGCTCATGACCACTGTTCACAAGCTGCCCAGCGGCAAGTTTCGCGTCATTACTAAGGGCGCGCCGGATTTTCTTTTGGATCGCTCTTCTTTGTGCAACGGGAGGCCCTTTTCTGCCGATTTGAAGCGCAAGGTACGCATTCAAAACGAGAACATGGCAAAGTCCGCTTTACGAGTCTTGGCCATTGCCTACAAGGACGTCGACAGCATTCTGCATTCGCAGAGTGACGTTGAAAATGGGTTGAATTTTTGCGGCTTAATCGGTATGCTGGATCCACCCCGTCCTCACGCTAAGCTGGCGGTTAGAGAATGCAAAAGTGCCGGCATAAAGCCTGTTATGATAACCGGCGACCACATCATCACCGCCAAGGCTATTGCTAGTGAGTTGGGGATTTTGTCCGACGGCGACAAGGCTATTAGCGGCGCTCAGCTCGAGAAAATGAGTCAGGATGCGCTTGAGAAGGGCATTTTCGATTATTCGGTTTTTGCACGAGTCTCTCCCGAGCACAAGGTTCGCATTGTGAAGGCCTTCAAGAAGCACGGCGAGACCGTTGCCATGACGGGTGACGGTGTGAACGATGCTCCGGCTTTGAAGGCGGCCGACATTGGCTGCGCTATGGGGATCGCGGGGACTGACGTTGCCAAGAACGCCTCTGACATGATTATGACGGACGATAATTTTTCTACCATTGTCGAGGCGGTGCGGCAGGGGCGCGGGATTTTTGAGAATATCAAAAAGAGTGTGCATTTTTTGATTTCTACCAACATTGGCGAGATCATCACGGTTTTGACCGCTTTTCTGCTTAAGCTGCCCTCGCCTTTGCTGGCTATTCAGCTTTTATGGATAAATTTGGTCACAGACTCCTTTCCGGCTTTGGCGCTTGGTGTGGAGCCTGTTGACGACGAAATTATGAATCACAAGCCGCAGGGCAAAAATGCTGCACTTTTTTCTCGCGATGGTTGGCGCAAAATCGTCATTGAGGGCTGCTTTATTGGTGCGATTTCGTTTTTGGCTTTTAGCATTGGTCGCGTGTTTTTTGATGTCTCTAAAACGCCCATAATTGGCCGCACTATGGCTTTTGCCGTTTTGAGTTTGTCTCAGCTTTTTCACTCTTTTAACGTTCGCAGCGAGAAGTCTTTGCTCAAGATTGACATTCTCTCTAACATGAAGCTCGTTTACTCCTTCTTCCTTGGCATCATTCTGCAGGTTGCGGTCATTTCGGTGCCGGCTCTTGCCGTTATATTTAGGACCGCCAATTTGAACTTTGTGCAATGGCTGATTGTAGCTTTGCTCTCTGCTTCGCCCATACTGGTTGTTGAGTGCGAAAAAATGCTCCTGAACCGTAAATCATGATGCTACACAATTTGCTACACATTTTTGCAAACACGGCTGCGGCCTTTAAACCCCCTTTGCTACGCGCTTTTTCGCCTCTTCAAGATTTTTATTTCGATATTTTGCTATACAATATGCTTTACAAAATCGGTAAGGTGTAGTATAATTAGGGGGACCTAATTCACGGATTAAGGATACCGCCCGCTGGGTGCTTGCCCGCCTTATTCTGTGTTTTATGGATTATTTTTTGAAAAAGGTGAGGCAACATGTTGAAGTCGGAAAAAACTTCTATTATTGAGACTTATGCTATGCACGAGGGCGATACCGGTTCGCCGGAGGTTCAGATCGCTCTTTTGACTAAGCGAATTAACGATTTGAACGATCATTTGAAGGTTCATAAAAAAGATCATCACTCTAGACGCGGCCTTTTGAAGATGGTTGGTCATAGGCGGAGTTTGCTTGGTTATTTGATGAAGTCCGATATTGAGCGGTACCGCGCTATTATTGCTAAACTCGGTATTCGTAAATAATTTTTTATTTATAAAGCAGGTGACTTTTGCGTCATCTGCTTATCCGTTTTTGGCGATATTGCTGACGTTTTCTTTATTTTTATTATGCCTGTAACATCTGATATAAATCCCGGTTTTAGCAGTGAAACGTGTGTTTAAGCTGGTTTTGCTCGATTTAACATAGGTTTTATTGCTAAGCCCTCCTTATGGATTTATGTTTGGATGTTTGATAAATTTTTTTGGAGGTCTTTTATGTTCGAAAATTACAGAGTTTTTAAAACCGATTTTGCCGGCCGTCCGCTTGTTATTGAGACTGGCAAGATTGCTCAGCTTGCTAACGGCGCTTGTTTGGTGCGGTATGGCGAGACGGTTGTTAATGTGGCGGTTACGGCCACTGCTGAGCCGCGCGAGGGGATCGATTTTTTTCCTTTATCGGTTGATTTTGAAGAGAAGATGTACGCTGTGGGGCGGATTCCGGGTTCTTTTTTGCGCCGTGAGGGGCGTCCTAGCGAGAAGGCTATTTTGGTTTCGCGCGTTATTGACCGGCCTATTCGTCCGCTTTTTCCTAAGGACATGCGCAACGACGTTTCTGTGGTGTGCACTGTTATGTCGGTTGACCCGGATTGCTCGCCCGAAATCGCCGCTATGGTCGGCACTTCCATTGCTTTGAGCATTTCGGATATCCCTTGGAATGGCCCCATTTCGGGCGTTAGCGTTGGTTTGATTAATGGCGAATTTATTATTAACCCTAACGCTGAACAGCGGAAGATATCTCAGATGGCCGTTACGGTGGCTTCTACTGACAGTCGGATTGCTATGATTGAAGCCGGCGCCAACGAAGTTGACGACGAGACTATGTTCAACGGCATCATGGCGGGGCACGAGGCGAATCAGCAGATTATTGCTTTTATTAAGGGGATTCGCGAGGAGATTGGCAAGGCGAAGTTTGCTTACACCTCGGCTGACCCGGACGCTGCTATGCTTGAGGCGATTAAAAATTTTGCTTGTGAAGATCTGAAAGTTGCTCTTGACACCGACGATAAAAAGGTTCGCGATGACCGTCTTGGCCCGATATATCAGAAAGTTCACGAGCATTTTGCACAGATTTACCCGGACGCTGAGGCTTTGATCGACGAATGTATGTATCGTGCGCAAAAGAGTATTGTTCGGCGCTGGCTTTTGGACGAGCAAAAGCGTGTGGATGGCCGGGGAATGGACGAGATTCGTCCTTTGGCGGCTGAAGTTGCGCTTTTACCGCGCGCGCATGGTTCGGGCTTGTTTACTCGCGGACAGACTCAGGTTTTGACCGTGGCTACTTTGGGCTCGATCGGCGATGAACAGCTTCTGGACGGCATCGATGGCGAGGTCGAAAAGCGTTATATGCATCATTATAATTTTCCTTCATTCTCTGTTGGCGAAACTAGGCCGAGTCGTGGCCCTGGTCGCCGCGAGATTGGGCATGGTGCCTTGGCTGAGCGCGCTTTGGTTCCGGTTATTCCCTCTATTGATGAGTTTCCTTATGCTATTCGCCTGGTTTCGGAGGTCGTCTCTTCTAACGGATCGACTTCTCAGGGTTCCGTTTGTGGCTCTACGCTGGCCTTGATGGACGCTGGCGTGCCTATAACCGCCCCTGTTGCGGGGATCTCCTGCGGCCTTATTACCGAGGGCGACCGTTTTATGACCATGGTGGACATTCAGGGGCTGGAGGACTTTTTTGGCGACATGGACTTCAAGGTCGCCGGAACTCACCGCGGCATCACCGCTATTCAGATGGATCTTAAGATCGATGGCTTGACTCCGGCTATTATTAAGGAGGCTCTTTTTAAAACTCACCGAGCTCGCGATTATATCTTGGACGAGGTCATGCTGAAGGTTATTGATCGCCCACGCGCTGAGCTTTCTCCTTATGCGCCTAAGATGCTTTCTACCGTTATTGATGTTGAGAAGATTCGCGATGTCATCGGCTCTGGCGGAAAGGTCGTGCAAAAAATTTGCTTGGACTGCAACGTTAAAATCGATATTGAGGACGACGGGCGCGTGTTTATTTCTGGGCTGGACCTTGACAACTGCCGCCGCGCCTTGGCTATTGTTGAGTCCATTGTTAAGGACCCGCAAGTTGGCGACATTTACACAGGGCGCGTTAGCCGGATTATGGATTTTGGCGCCTTTATTGAGTTTGCTCCCGGAAAGGAAGGCCTTTGCCATATTTCTCAGCTGGACACCAAGCGCACCGAGAAGGTCACGGACGCCGTTAAGGTCGGGGACGAGATTATTGTTAAGATTACCGAGATTGACGACAAGGGTCGCGTGAATTTGTCGCGCAAGGCCGCCCTTCTTGACAAGAATTCTTAGATTTTTTACATATGAATACGCTTAAATGGCCGTGTGCAGGCAATGTTCTGCGTACGGCTTTTATCTTTTGGCTTTATAGCTTTGTTGACAAATTTTGGCTCTTTTTTACATCCCGCCCGTGCTATAATCTTGCTTAACTCAAGGCTGGCACCAGCCCGGCCGCCAGAAAGGAACAAGTTTATGGAGCAGGAAAAATCAAAGGTTAACGAATATCACGCGGACTACCGCGGAGCCGGCAAGACCGTCGTTACGGCCGCCACCATTACAAACTCAACGCCAGCAAGGTCAGAGTTAATGCGGCGGCACGCAGAAAAAGTACAAGAAAATTCAGTTCAAACACGGGTGCGCTCTCCTAAACCTCGTCAAAATGCCCAGGCTAAGCCTTCTGATCGCGGCACTATTAAAATTTCTCAAAAAACTAGGCATCAAATCAGTATTTATCGGTTTCTTTTTGCCGGCGCGACCATGGTCCTTGCTATTGTGGGCGTTATCATCTTGCTTTCGGCTGTAAACCGCACCAGCTCGGTCATTAGCGATTCCTCCACTTACGCAAAGTACAACAATTACATTGCGCCGGTCGTTATGCATGATCCGGCTCCCTTTGCTTCCCCGCAGGAGGCCGATTCTGACATGGTTGTATCCTCCTGCATTTGGCGAAACCTTCTTCAAAACGGTGCGGAGGGCTACAAGGAGTTCGACGAGCAGGGATTAACGCTCATGCCGGTTGAGGACGTGCAACGTGCGGCGGCAGATTTATTCGGCAGCGCGGACGTCATAAACTGTTCTGGTGACATTTTCGGCGCATTTTATTCGCACACGGCGGGCGAGGACAACTTTCACATCAGCTCGATCAGCAACGCGGGGACGTTTTTGCCGCATATTGAAGAGATCCTCGAAAAAAAAGACGAGCTGATTTTGACAGTGTCGTATTTGTCGCGAGAAGATAAATTTTTGAGCTCCGGTGAAGAGAAGACTCCCGAACCCACGCCAGTCAAGCAAATGGTATACAAGCTGAAGCTCGGCGCAGACACCGACAAATACTACATTTCATCTATAGAACCCGTGAAAACTTAGAGCTGACCTCAAATTATCAGGTACATAAGCGCCAAAATCAGGCTCAGGTCGCTGCTTTCGTCCACCAGAATCAGTATCAAGACCAAAACGAGGCTCTTTTCTCTATCATTCAAAAGCGCAGAAAAAATGTTCATTTTGCCGTTTGTTTTAGCCAAATTTTGTTTACTGTTCGTATTTTCACTCACGTTATTTACGCTTTGTATTAAACCTGAGGCTTTCGTCTGCTCCGGAACATCGCCATTATCGCTGCATTCTTGCTGATGTTTAGGATTTTCTGCTTTATTTAATTCGATATGCTTTTCACTCGCTGCAAGGCTTTGTTTGGCGCGCTTTTGCATCTCTTGCACCCGCCGAACCGCCTCCTGCTGCATTCTTTGCATATCTTCCATGCTTTCAAAATTACTCTTCATAAGTTACCTCGTTTACCGTCATCTCGCCCGACCTATGGCCCTCAAAAGAGCCCTTGGCTTTTTAGCACCGGCAAAAGTTTGAGCATCTGCAGCATTTTTATTGATTTATCCAGCTTTGCCTGCCGATGTTCGCTCAGGTGTGGCCGCAGCGCCTGCAGTAGGCGTGTGTTGTCGTCCTCCCTGCTTGCGGTGGACAGCAGTGGCACCAGCTTCATTATGGTTTGGAGCATTTCTACTGACGCTGTATCGTGTGCTGTTGGGGACTCTTTCGATTCTGTTGGGGATTTATCCTCTTTTGGCTGATCTTCCTGCCCATCTTTGGCCTCCGACAATAGGCCGCTCAGATTTTTTATTTTCTCCACGTTTTCTTTGCTCGCAAGCAGCCCCATCAGCTTTTCTGTTAGTTCGTCCATTTATTTTTCTCCCAGCAGCTTTTGTATCAGCTTTTGCGCCTGCGGCGTGGCCAAAATCTTATTTGCCATGCCTTTGTCCGACAATATCTTTTTTATTTTTTGCGCGTCGTCTTGCTTCAGGCTCCCCAGCAAATTTTCTATACTGCCCTCTTTGGTGGCTTTTTCTAGCTCTTTTGGGCTTTTGCCAAGCTTGTTTGCCACGGATTTTAGCAGGCCCTCGGCGCTTGGATTCTTGGCGTTGTCGTTCTCGTTTGCCATTCTGATCACCTCTTTTACATGGTATGTCGCCCCCGCCAAAAGTATGAAACTTTATGCGCGTTTGCAAAATATCAAAATTTCGGCTATACTTAGTCCTAGATTACCCTGTTTTTGGGCGGTAAGAAAGGATTTTTAAGCTATGAAAATCGCGCTTTTTTCAGATACCTTCGCTCCAGAAATAAACGGCGTGGCTATCCACGTGGCCGCCCTCAAAGAGGGGCTTGAGAACCTTGGTCACGAGGTTTTGGTCGTTACCACTAACCCTAAAGATACCACTACGTTCGAGGAGCACAGCGTTTTGCATTGTCCGAGCATAAAATTAAAGCGGATTTACGGCTACGGCCTCTCTATGCCCATCAATATGCGGCAATACCATATTATTAAAAAGTTCGCGCCCGATGTGATTCATATTCACACCGAGTTCGGAATCGGGCTGTTTGGCATCTTGGTTTCTAAGCTCCTGAAGCGCCCGGTTGTCTACACTCTGCACACCATTTACGACGACTACGTTTACTATGTTGTTCCAAAGCCGCTCGTTAAGACCGGTCAGCGCATTTTTTATAAGTATATTCGGTCTCTTTACCGGCGCGCTACCGTTATTACGGGGCCTTCGCCCAAAAGTCACGAGTACCTCGCGCGCGCGGGGATTTCTCAGAACGTTGAGATTATCCCTAACCCTGTTGACGTTGATCGCTTTTCGCCCGAAAATGTCGCGCCTTCGGACATTGCTCGGGTTCGAGAGAAATACGGCATTCCGGCTGACGCTTTTGTCGGCTGCATTGTCTCGCGCGTTGGCAAGGAGAAAAGCATCGATGTTTTGATTGATTATATCGAGAAGTACGCCAAGATTAACGATAAGTTTCGGTTTTTAGTCATTGGTGACGGCCCCGCTAAGGTTGACTTAGAGACGCAGGCCAAAAAGCTGGGGATTGCCGATATAATCATATTTACGGGCAAGGTTCCAAACTCCGAGCTTTTGCCTTACTACGCCGCCTGCGACGTCTTCTTGACCGCTTCGTTATCCGATACAAACTCGATATCTATGCTCGAGGCGATGTCTATGGGCTTGCCGATAATTCAGCGCGACGACCCGATAAACAAAGGTCAGGTCGTGGAGAACATCAACGGGTTCATCTTTAACGACGAGGCCAGCTTTATTGAGAAGTTGAACTTGGTTTACACTATGCCCCCTCAGCGGCGCTGCGAACTAAAGGCTCGTGTTCGAAGCAGCGTGATTCACAGCAACACCAAAAACAGCATGGCGGCCAAAATTGTTGACGTTTACAATCACGCCATTGAGATATTTGCGTGAAGTATTTTTCGATTTTAGAAAATAAGTGGGTGTGAGAAAATGATTACGAACAAAAAAAGAAGAAGGCTTTTGGCTATCCTCTCGGCTTGCGCGGCCCTCGTTCTTATTATCTTGCTTGCTGTTGGCAACTACTTTTTTGACTACGCTCTTGTGCGAAAGGGCGATGCTACCGATGGCGCGAACCGCGAAGTTTCGTCGGGTGCTGTTTCTTCGGTTCAGAGCCTTATTTTAAAAAATTATGAGAACCAAGTCGAGGCTACCAACGATTGGCTCAAAACCGTCGACAGGCAGGATATTTTTGTGACGTCTAAGGATAATCTCCGGCTGCACGGGGTTAAGTTTCGTGCCAGCACCGATTCCCACAACTACGCCATTGTCGTGCACGGGTACTCTAGCAGCTGCCGCCACGTCTTTGATCTCGCGCATCATTATCAAACCCGCGGCTACAACGTTGTTACGCCCGATCTGCGCGCGTGCGGCGAAAGCGAGGGCAGCTACATCGGCATGGGCTGGCTGGACAAAGACGATATTTTAATTTGGATTTCGTCAATTTTGGACGAGGATCCCGACGCGAAAATCGTGCTACATGGCGTCTCTATGGGCGCCGCCACTGTTATGATGCTCAGCGGAGAGGATCTGCCCAAAAACGTGGTTGCGATTATTGAAGACTGCGGATACACTCGCGTTGATGAGGTCTTTTCGTCCGAATTAAAGCTTCGTTTCAATTTGCCGCCCTTCCCGATTATAAATTTTGCCAGCCTTGTCGCTAAGCTTCGCGCTGGGTACAGCTTTGAAGAGGCTTCTAGTCTGGATCAAATTAAAAAAGCGAGCACCCCTATCTTGTTTATCCACGGTTCGCTTGATGATTTCATCCCGGTAGAAATGTGCCATCGGCTATACGATGCGGCTAATTGCAAAAAAGAAAAGCTCATAATAGACAGCGCCGGGCATAATCAAAGTCGGTTTTTGCAGCCGGACGAATACTATCAAGCGGTGTTCGATTTTATTGCCAACAATAAAGCCTAAACAGAGCCATTTTTAACTCTAAAATAAAAAAATCCCTGAAATAAATCAGGGGTTCTTTTTTATTGCGCGCCATTTTTTAAATTTTGTCGAGTCTTTCTCAAGTCCGCCACGGCGCCGGTTAACGTCTCGTCCGTGTGCTTTATTACGTCGTCTATATACTCGTTCGTCGCCTGCTTCATCTCGCGGGCCTTCATCTTGGCCGCCAACACCACTTCTTCCGCCATCTTTTGCGCCTGCTTCACGATTTCGTCCCGCTCCACCATGTACTTTGCCTTTTTCTCAGCCGCGGTTACAATAGATTCGGCTTCCTCTTTGGCTTCGCTAATAATCTGCGAGCGGTCTGCGATAATAGCCTTAGCCTGCCGCAATTCATTTGGCAGCTCGTCGCGGATTTCGCTTATTAAATCCCGCACTCTTTCAATGTTTATGAGGCCTTTGCCCCCCGTCAGCGGCAAGTTCCACGCTTCCTTCGTCAGCTCCTCCAGCTCCTCCAAAATCTCTTCAACCCGCACTCTGATCTCCTCCTTTACGATTTTCGCAGTTTTGTTTTCTATTTTTAAGAATACTCCAAACCGCGCCCAAAATCAAGAATATTCTTTTTTCGCAAAATCAACTATCGCCCCAATCGCAATAAATACTCACAGCAATCTTGCCGTATTTGTAAGCTTTAGCCAAATGAAAATTCGCTAAATCAAGCGGTAAATCTAAATTCACAGGGTGCTCGCAAATGATGATCCCGCCCTTTGCCATAACTTCGGGTAGCAAAAGCAGTGCTGTGTCTAGAACCTCGGATTTATACGGTGGGTCCAAAAAAGCTATGTCAAACAATCTCTCTCGCTGCTTTTTTAAAAATAAAGCTGAATCCGCATTCACGACCGTTGCCCTTGCCATAAATCCCGTTGCAGTGAGGTTCTTCTTTATCACACATATCGCGGCCCTATTCTCGTCGACAAACGTAGCCTGGCGTGCTCCTCGACTCAACGCTTCTATCCCGATTTGGCCGGATCCTGCAAACAAGTCCAAAAAGTTCGCGCCCGCCACGTCAAACTGGATCACATTAAAAATGGATTCCTTCACCTTATCCGTCGTCGGTCGGACAGCCTCATCCCTCAGCCGGTCCAGCTTTTTCCCTCTTTTTTGGCCCGCAATAACCCTCATGCAAAAGTCCCCTCACACCGCAAAACCGCAAGAGTCAACTATATTATGCAATATTTGCCACTCTTTGTCAAGTTAATTTGATTTTTTTATTCATTTTATTTAATCCAATTTTTGTCAACAGGTCGAAAAACGTTGCCATATCAAGATTTTCCTTCATTAAAATACCTTTGAATGCTGGCTGCAAGGGCCTGGCTTATTCCCGGAACTTTCATTAATTCCGCTACGTCCGCCTGTTTGATCTTCTCCACGCTTTTAAAGTACGTCAGCAGCATCTTGGCCTTTTTCTCGCCCACACCCGGAACCTGCGTCAGCGCTGTGGTTAGGGTCTCCTTTTTCCTTTTTTGGCGGTGATATCCAATCGCGAACCTGTGCACTTCCTCCTGTATAGACGAAATCAGCGTAAACGCCGCCCTGTTCGAATTTATCGCGATTTCCCCGCCGTCCTTAGCAATAGCTCGGGTTTTGTGCTTGGAGTCCTTGACCATGCCATACACCGGTATGCTCAGCCCGCGGCTTTGCAAGAGGCGCTTCACCGCCGAAATATGCCCACGGCCCCCATCTAGCAATATAAGGTCTGGCAACCGCTCAAAGCCGTTCGATGCCCTTTCGGTTGCGGTTTCGTATCTGTCTAACCGCCGCGAGATCACCTCGCACATCGACCCGTAGTCGTCCTGCCCGATCACTGTCTTTATTGCGAACTTCTTATACGCCGACTTCAGCGGCCGGCCATTCTTAAAGACCACCATTCCCGCTACGTTGGCGCTCCCCGCTATGTTGGAGATATCATAAGCCTCGATGTACACGGGCACCGCCGGCAGCGAGAGTAATTTCGCCAGCTCGACCACCCCCGCCGTCTCTTTAAATGGTCTGCTCAGCCTCTGCGAAAGCCTTTCTGCCGCGTTTTTTCGGCACATCTCTATCAATTCCAACCCTTCGCCTCTCTTGGGCGCGGTGATGCGCACCTTTCTGCCCTGCTTTTGCCCCAAATACGCCTCCACGCTGTTTTTGGCGTCCACGGAGCCGTCCACCAAGATCGTTGCCGGGATGTCGCTCTTCTTCATGTAGTATTGCACGATGAACTCCGCCCGCGATATCTCGGCCTCGCCAACCTCGTTAAGCACGTAATTATCGGTATCGCACAGCCGTCCGTTTAAAAAGCGGAATACCTCAAAGCTCGAGGCTCTCGCATCCTGCACCAGCGCGATCACGTCTTGAGTTTTTCCGTTTGGCGAGACGACTTTTTGCTTCTGGGTTATCTTTTTTATCGCCAAGATTTTGTCCCGCACTCTGGCGGCCTTTTCGTACTCCAGACGCTCCGAAAAATCGTACATCTTTTGCGTCAGCTTTTTTATCGACCCCGTATCGCCGCCCTTCAAGAATTCTATGGCGTCGTTAACGTTCTCCAAGTACTCCTCGTGGCTTATCTTGCCGATGCACGGCGCGCTGCACTGGTCAATATGATAGTTCAAGCACGCCCTAGAGCCATTCTTCCTGCCGTTTGGCTTAAAATCCTTCTTGCAGCGGGGCAATTTAAATATTTTCAAGGCCTCGTCAATCGCCTTTGAGACGCTCGAGCCGCTGGTGTACGGCCCAATATACGTCGATCCGTCGTCCAAAATTTGCTTAGATTCACGGATCCGCGGCCATTTTTCGTTGGTTATCTTGATGTAGTTGTAGCCCTTGTCGTCCTTGAGCAGGATGTTGTACTTCGGCGAGTACTGCTTGATCAAGCTGCACTCTAGCACCAAGGCTTCGAATTCATTGTCGGTCAAGATATAATCGAAGTCGTCGACCTTCTCCACCATCTTGCGCACCTTTTCTTGGTGATTCTTCTGCGAACCAAAGTACTGGCTAACCCGATTCTTCAGCACCTTCGCCTTGCCAACGTAAATCGTCCGCCCGCCAGCGTCCTTCATTATATAAACCCCAGAACTCTCCGGCAGATTCAGCGCTTTTTGCCTCAAATATCCCAATTTCTCGTTCACAAAAATCACCTCGCAACCTCTACCCGCAAAAACGGCCTTTGTAAAGAAAAAGCACCGAACCCCGGTGCTAGCTGCTTTTTCAATATTATTATGCTAAAAAGAAAAATTAATCTGCAAATCCAGACTCGATCAATTTTGCCAGAGCCGTCACCGCCGCCTCGTCGTCTGGCCCGTCGGCCAATATTTTTATCTTGGTGCCCTCCTCTATTCCCAAAGAAAGCACTCCCAGCAGGCTTTTGGCGTTTACTCTGCGCTCTTCCTTCTCTATCATGATTAGCGATTTAAACTCATTTGCCTTTTGGATAAAAAATGTAGCTGGGCGCGCATGTAAACCTGCTTGATTTTGAAGCACGACTTCTTTTACATACATGAAAAACCACTCCTATACCAAAAATATAATCGACAAAATTCTCAAAAAACCCACCTATGCTAATTATAGCATAATTGATAATATCGTCAAGAACAATCGGACAAATTTAGCATTATGAACGATTCTAACCGGGCCCTCATATGGACTTATTGTATATTTTACTACATTAAAACCTGTTTAAATTATATATTTCTAATAATTTCCAATTTTAATTCCTAATAAATCAGCTAATTTTCTTGATTTTCCGGCAAATTTAATTTCTCAAACAGATCTGGCCGTTTGAGCTTTGTCCTTAGGAGTGACTGCTGTTTTCGCCATTTTTCTATATTTTCGTGATGTCCAGAAAGCAAAATCTCCGGGACTTCTCTCCCCCGCCAGACTGCGGGTTTTGTATACTGCGGGTACTCCAAAAGTCCGTTATAATGGCTCTCTTCCTTAAAGCATATGTCGTCCGACAGCACCCCAGGCACCATCCGGCTAACCGCGTCCACCAAGACCAGCGCCGGCAGCTCGCCACCAGTCAAAACGTAGTCCCCAATCGAGATCTCCTCATCCACAAACTCCTCGATAAATCGCTCGTCCACGCCCTCATAATGTCCGCAAAGTACAGCCAAATTTCTGCATTTAGAGAGCTCCTCTGCCTTTCGCTGCGTCAAAACTTCCCCCTGCGGCGACATATAGACAAGCTTAGGTCTGGCGCCCAACTCCTCGCATAAGGCCTCAAAGCACGCCGCGATAGGTTCCGCCATCATCAGCATGCCCATCCCAGGCCCATACACGGTGTCGTCCACCCGATTGTGCTTATCGTTTGCGTAATCGCGAATCTGATGGCAAAAAACCTCGATGGCACCTTTCTTCTGCGCCCTGCCTATGATACTCTCACTTATAACCGCGTTGCACATTTCTGGAAAAAGCGTTAAAATGTCAATCCTCATCATCAAAAATCCCCTTCAGCGGCCGGATCTTCATAATTTTATTTTCAATGTCAATTGAGCAAATCACGTCCTCAATGGCCGGCACAAGGTAATCCTTCCCGCGGCTATCGGTAATCTGGTAAACGTCGTTCGCGCCGGTCTTCAGCACGTCCGTAACCTTGCCGTAACAAGCATTCGTATCCGCGTCACAAACCTCCAAGCCCAAAACGTCCTGTATAAAAAAGCGACCTTCCGGCAAGTCTACGTCATCTCTGCTCATAAAAAGAATCTTACCCCGCAGCAGTTCTGCCTGCTCCACAGAGTCAACCCCAGCAATCCTTATTCTAACCACGTTTTTGTGGACTTTTGCAGATAAAATTTCGGCCTTTTTTTCTCCATTTTCGTCAAAGTATAATTCTTTAAAACCGCACAAAAAATCGCCATTGTCGCACCAAGGCCCAACCCTAACTTCGCCCCTCAGGCCATGCGGAGCCACTATTTTGCCAATCTCCAAAAATTTTTTACCCAAAAAAATTCCTCCACCATCCGCAATGCAAAAGGACGTACCCAAAATACGTCCCTTCCCCAATTAAAGCGGTTTACAAAATTTAAAATGAGAGTTCACCATCCCCAAGCGCTCATAAAACCTGTGTGCCCGCTCGCGGGCTCGATTAGAGCTGACTTCCATACGAGTGCATCCTCTACTTTTGGCCAATTTGCAAGCTTCCTCAAAAATAGCACTGCCAATCCCACAGGAACGATGCTTCGCCGTGACAGAAAGCTCCATAATTTCGGCAATCTTCTCGCAGTGATGCAGTTGATCTTCAAAACGCAAAGTAGCCTCGCCCAACACTTCATCGCCTTTTTGCGCAATAATCACAGCATAAACATCGCCACGGCACATCATCTCACCATAAATCCGCTCAAAATCTGCATAATTAAGCTCGCAATTTTCCAACTCGCAAATCAATAAGTATACAGCACGGCAATCATCCATAGTTCCCAGCCGAATCACAAAAAGCACCTCTAAACCAAATTAATCTAACGCGAAAAATTTGTCCTCACAAAATTAAATCACTCTGCAATCTCAACCGCAACTTTGTGTTTCTTTCGAATCGCCGCCGAGCGCATAACCATGCGAATAGCCTTAGCAATGCGGCCCTGTTTGCCAATGACTCTGCCCATATCACTTTGCGCAACGTGCAGCCGATAGACCGTTACGCCGTTTTCATTGGCGCCCTCAACATCCACGCTAACATCCTCCGGGTTTTCGACCAATCCCCGCGCAATGGTAATCAACAACTCTTTCAAAGACAATTCCCCCGTTTGTTAAAGAATCTCGAACTTTTTCAGCAAAGACTTCACCGTGTCCGTTGGCTGAGCTCCATTTTTTATCCACTTTTGCACTTTTTCGCCGTCAACCTTAAAATCAACCGGATCCTTCAAAGGGGCATAATATCCCAGCTCCTCGATGAATCTGCCGTCCCTAGGAAATCTCGAATCGGCAACAACAATGCGATAAAAAGGAGTTTTTTTTGCGCCCATGCGGCGCAACCTGATTTTTACTGCCATTTAAAACCTCACCTCCCAAGCCTGATATAGCGCCCATCTCGCGCAGTTTGTATCAATCAAAAAATAACCATCAGTCAAAACTTAAATTTGCCAAGACCACCAAGGCCAGGCATCCCAGCGATTCCCGTGAATCGCCTCTTGCCTTTGCTGCCAGAAAACTGCTTCATCATCTTCTGCATTTGCTCAAACCGCCGAAGTAAAGAGTTCACATCCTCCACCTTTAAGCCGCATCCCGTTGCAATACGCCTTTTTCGCGAAGCATTGATAATCTCCGGCTTGCTGCGCTCTTTCTTAGTCATAGACAAAATAATCGCACAAAGCCTGTCAACTTGCCGGTCATCGACATCCGCATCCTTAACCTTCTGCGAAAGCCCCGGAATCTTCAAAAGTACCGACTTTAAAGAGCCCATGCTCTTAATCTGGCTCATCTGGTCCAGCAAATCGTTCAAATCGAACTTGTTTTTAACCAGCTTTTCAGCCATTCTCTCGGCCTTTTGCTGGTCGAGCTTGCTTTCGGCCTCTTCTATTAACGAGAGCATGTCGCCCATTCCCAGGATCCGCGAAGCCATCCGCTCCGGGTAAAACTCCTCCAGGTCCGTAAGTTTTTCTCCCGTGCCGACAAATTTTATCGGCTTTCCAGTAACCTTTCTTACCGAAAGTGCCGCGCCTCCGCGGGTGTCTCCATCTAGCTTCGTCAAAATCACGCCCGTAATCGCCAATAGATCATCAAACGACTTTGCCACATTAACGGCATCTTGACCCGTCATCGCGTCCACAACCAGCAAAATCTCGTCCGGCTCAACTTCTTGCTTTATTCTTGCCAGCTCTGCCATCAGCTGTTCGTCCACGTGCAGCCTGCCCGCCGTGTCTAAGATTACGATATCATTTCCGTGGTCTTTGGCGTGTTTAACGGCCTCTTTCGCGATTTTAACTGGGTCCCCTTCGCCCATTTCAAAAACCGGAACGTCAATTTTCTCGGCAACAACCTGCAATTGCTTAATCGCAGCCGGTCGATATACGTCGCAAGCCACCAGCAGTGGGCGATGTCCCTTCTTTTTTTGAGCTAACGCCAATTTCCCCGAATGCGTGGTTTTTCCGGATCCCTGCAACCCGCACATCATAACTACCGTAGGCGGCGCCAAGCTAGTTTCCAAGCGACTCTGCGCAGACCCCATCAGTTCCACTAATTCCTCATTAACGATCTTGACCACCATCTGCGCCGGCGTCAGGCTCTGCATAACTTCCTCGCCCACCGCGCGCTGAGTGATTTTGTCGGTAAACTCCTTGGCAACCTTATAGTTTACGTCCGCCTCCAAAAGCGCCAGCCGGACTTCTCGCATGGAGTCTTTGACGTCTTTTTCAGAGAGCTTGCCCTTGCCGCGAAGCCTCTTAAAAGTGGACATCAATTTTTCAGAAAGCCCCTCAAAAGGCACCAAACCACCCCTTACTGCTCTTTATATATAGAATCCGCCGCATTCTTAATGGCTTCTGCGATTTCATAAACCTCGTTAATCCGCGCGCCAGAAAGGTTCTGCAATTTTCTCGCATTCTCTATTATCAGTTGCAAGTTTTTTTCGATTTTAGAAAATTTCAGCGCAAGATGCAACTTCTCTTCAAGTTCAAACAGCTGCGCTTCGGCCTTTTTTATAGTATCTCGAACCCCCTGGCGGGTTATCCCCAAATTTTCGCCAATCTCCGACAAAGAAAGGTCCTCATCATAGTACCAGCCCAAAACCTTCTTTTGGTTCTCGGTTAGAAGGTCTGCGTAAAAGTCCAGCAGAGTCGAAACTTCCAGGTTTTTATCCACAAAAGCCACCTCAAGCCAAAGCATCTGTAAAGCTATTTCACTTTACAACTATTTTAACTCACCTTATTCAATTTGTCAAGCCCAAAATCAAAAAAATACCACATCTGCAAACTTCCGATGTGGCATTAAATTACACTCAAAAATCAATTTTGTTTCCAAAAAGAATATCAAATAAAACATAAAAATAGATTGCAAAAATTGAATCCATCAATCCGCGGCCCTTTTACAGTCAAAAGTCACTTTGGCTGCGATAACACCGTCCTCAACAAATCTATGTTCTTGGACAAATTTTCGTTTAAAACTTCTTCTACCGGCCTTTTCAAAAACTGCGACAAATTCTCATAAAATTCAGAAGCCTCATCATTCAAAACAATTCTGTATTCTTTTATAATATCACCCTCTTATTAACTTTTTGATATCAATAATGAATATTGTTAAGAAATCGATGTGTAATATAATTTTATAATAGAGGATTGTGAATATTTTGTCAAAAAATATCGAAAATAATTTTATTTTTAAGCTTAATCATTTCCGTGTTTTGCCAAAAAATCGAGTGTAAAGGGGTTTTATTTTTATGCTAAAATTTATTCCTAAGCCAGAAAAAAATGAGGTCATTTGCATCCGGATCGACTCCGAAAAGCTCAAGTTTATCGACACCATCGCGAACAAAAATAATATGAGCCGTAACAAATTTATCGGTCAATGCATCGACTTTGCCCTGCAAAACCTGGAGTCTCCCTCCTCCTGACCTTCGAATTGCGATTAAATTCGGCCTCCTCGATATTATTTTAATTTACCACAAGTTTATTATAAAAGTCCAGCGTCTTCAAGTTTTTCTCCAAACACCGCAGCAAGTAGGCCTCCGTCATTGCCAAGAGCTCACCTTGGCTTTGCATAGCCAGTTCAAACGCGAACATCTTGTTAAACTCCGAGTACACCGTGTGCCGCAGCGCATGCAGAACGCTGTCCGTTAATTTGAACTTCGCAAAATTATAATTTCCAATGCATTCGCTACAGATAATCCCATTCGCGTCGGGCACAAAATAAAAGTCCCAGCAGCCAGCCCCTTCGCAGTGGTCACAAGTTACCAGGTTCGGCATATATCCGGACATTGCTAGAAGTCTCATCTCAAAAACAGATTTCAGCAGCTTATCAGAAATCTTCCCCTCCGACAAATAGTGCAAAGAATTCAAACAAAGCCGCAGAATATCCTCGGTATGGCGCTGTCCTTCAGCAACCAAGTTCAAAATCAAGTCACAAAAATACTGCGCCAGCGCCAATTTCTCTATATCACTCCTCAGGCCCCAAAACGACTTTCTCGCACTCGCCTCATTGACTATGCATTTATCCCTACCCTTAAAAATCACAAAGTCCGAATAACAGAACTGTTGCGTCGCAGAAAAATTTTTATTTTTCACATTCTTAACGCCCCGTGCAAACGCGCGGATAATCCCATACTCCCTAGTCAAAATCGTGATCAGTTTGTCGTTCTCTGGCATCGGTTTTTCCAAAACCACTAGCCCGTCGGTATTAATCTGCATTTTAACAGCTCCTTTGCCTCAATGATTCCACACAATCACAAACAAAACGGATGGTCAAACCATCCGCTTTTACATATCCAACGCCTTTTCGTCAAAGCCAAAATTTCTCAAAAGTTCGGCTCTGTTGCGCCAATCTTCCTTCACTTTAACCCAAATCTGCAAATTAACATTAATATTGAAAAAATTCTCGATCTCAGCCCTAGCCTGACTGCCAATCTCTTTGAGCATATCGCCATGCTTGCCAATTAAAATGCCCTTATGCGTAGCTTTTTCGCAATATATAGTCGCGTCAATATCCATCAAATGGCCATTTTCGCGCTCCAACATTCTATCTACACGAACAGCCACACCGTGCGGAATTTCTTCCCTAGTAACGCGCAAGATCTTCTCACGAATAATCTCGGCAACCAGCACAGATTCCGGCTGGTCAGTTAAGGCATCGTCCGGAAAAAAATGCCCCTCGCAAATAGTAACTTTTTCTAACTCATTTAATAAATCCTCTAGCCCATCGCCAGTCTTAGCGGATATCGGCACAACCGCCACGCAATCAATCATCGACGATACCTCTGAAATTTGCCTCATCAAAACAGATTTATCATGTAAAAGATCAACCTTATTTATCGCCAAAATTACTGGTACTTTCAAGTTTTTCAAACTTTTAATCAGTTTCACTTCGGCAGGCTTTAAATTCTTTCCCGCTGCAACTACCAAAAGGCACGCATCAACCGATGCTATCGAGCTTCTCACCGATTTCTCCATATACTGGCCCAACCTGGTCTTAGGCTCGTGCGCACCTGGTGTATCTATAAAAACAAGCTGAGTCTCTCCCTTTGTTAAAACGCCCATTATCCGCGTCCGGGTGGTCTGCGGTTTTGACGAAACAATCGAGACTTTTTGCCCAATCAACGCATTCAATATAGAAGACTTGCCAACATTCGGAACTCCAACAATTGCAACAAACGCCGATTTCTTCCCCATCAAAAGAGTTCCTTCCTCGTCAATTTATATGTAAACTATTTACTATAATAATACGAAACTCCGCCAACGAATCCCATTTTTGCCATGATCAGCTCTTCTTTGTCGCGCATTTTAACTTTTTCGATTCCGCCTTTTTCATGGACATACCCAAGCAAATGCAAAATGCCATGAACAGTAAGATGTGCAACCTCTTTTTGCAAATTATGCCCATATTTCTGAGCTTGCTCCTCGGCCTTTTCTAATGAAATTACAACGTCTCCCAAAAGCTTTGCGCCAGTAGCCGGATCCGTATCGTATTTGCCGTCTTTGCCCATAGGAAAGGACAAAACGTCTGTCGGGATATTTTTTTGCCGATATTTATTGTTTAATTCTTTAATCTGCTCGTTGTTTACAAAAGACACGCTCACTTCTGCCGAACCTTCAAACTCTTCCGTGCGCAAAACCGCATTGCAACACCGGCGAACAATCATACGCAAACCTGTTGGAACTTTAACTTCTTTTTGCTTATTGTTAATAATTACTTTGATCTTATCCATACAAAAACTCGCTTACCCTTCTGCATAAACGCCACGTTACGTATCAAAAAATAAGTAACATAAAGCTAAGGCAAACTTAACCTCCCTACAATTACTATAAAAAATATAAAGTCACAAGTTGCCAAAAGCTTAAAAACAGCATTTCTTCAAGCATCTTCACTTATATATAAAACTTAAAATTTATTTCCCACACATTTTGTTGTACGTCAAAAAGGTTTAGCATACATAAAAGTTCAAAGCTCTACGCTCCTGCCGCCCTACATTTCGGCAGCCATGCCAAACCCTGTCAAACAGTTAAACTTAGTGCTAAAAGACAAATTTCTCATTTTAAATAGGCTATAAACTTATATTTTTTACTAAATTTATAAATCAATTTAGTTTATTATATCACAAAAAATAGTAGATGTCATTAAAAAAAGGAAATTTTTTTATTTTTGTAACAAGTCACAATATTTTGCAATAATCGTCCCCTTGTTTTTGCTATTTTTTTACTCCTCTATTTTGATCTCCTCTTTTTGCGCGATGTTTTCCTCGCAGGTGTAGTCGGCCGTCACCACTGCCCTGCCGTTTATCAGCCTCTCCACCTTGTGCTTGCTTATTATTTTTGCCTCGCCCAGCTCCGATTGCTCCTGCTTTTCTAGTTCTTCGTTGGCCTTCTGCAGCGCCTCCTCTGGCGAGAGCTTCACCTCTTTCTCTGCCATCTGCGTCCAGACTTCCTTGTAATAGCTTGCCGGCAGCGAGACTCCCCAAAAACTGACGTCTTGCACCTGCACAGTTTTTTCAAAGTCCCCACCTGGCGGCGATGTCAGCGTCAGTGGCAGCTCGACTCCAAACAGCTTTAGCCTTTTGCGAGTCACCTTCTTGCCGGTGCTTTGTTTTTCCTTTTGGCAGAGCTCCACTTCGGCCTTTAGTTCACGCTTTGTTAGGGCATAAACCTTCGCCTCGGCATGTTTTATGGTGCATGCACCAAAGTCGTCCTCCACTATTCCGCTCACCAGCAGCTGTCCTGTTGTTGCGGCGTCCCCCAGCTTCACTTCTGGCGTGCCTTCGTAAACCTCCATCCTTGTGATTTGCCCGTCTTTGCTTGCTTTTATGTTGCACGGAGCCGTTTTTGGAATCAACGACGGCGGCTCTACTCGTTCTTTTAGCTCAAAGCTGAGCGTGCTGCCCTTTACGTTGACCGACGCCCACGCTATATTGCTAAAATTCTTCATTATGGTCTTCTCGATCATCGGTGTGTCCAGCTCGCTCTTTAACGTTCCCGCGCAGATGCCAAGTTCGCTTATCAGGCTGGTGAGTTCGGCCTTGTCTATGGCCTCGGCGCCCTTTATGTCTATGGACCATATGTAGAGCGACAAAAAATGCAGGCTCAGCGCAAAGCAGACGAGCCCCACAAATAGGCCTTTTCTCTTTTTGTACCGCTTCAAAATAAACGGCAGGCCCCGTTTTTGCTGGATTCTTATTTTTATACACGATTTTTTTGCGATTCTTCTGAGCGCCTTATATTCTGACGCTGCCACCGAGCACCGCAGTTCCTCTTTATCTCTGCACTTTTTTATGTTAAAGAGCCCCACTCCGGCCTTTGCAACTAGGTTTATGAACCTTTCTGGCCCCTTGCCCGCCGCCATGAAGGTAACGTAGCCCCAAAAAAATCTTATTATTTTGAGCAATTGCCCCACCTCTCTACGTTATAAACTCTATCGATTTTATGAATCCCTCCACTATTAACGAGTCTGCCGTGAGGCATTTTATGGCCAAATTCCGGCCCAAAAACGACGTCACCATGTTGCCAGTATTGATCCTTATTATATTCTCGTCGTACTGCAAAATCCCCTTGCAGCCTTCTATCGAGACTTCGCGGTTTGAGTTCATCTCAAAATGAGTGCAATTTGGCATGGCTCCTGCCGGCATCTGCATCTTACTAGCCACAGTCTGCAGCCTTTCTATGTTTTTGCCCTTTTTTCGCACGCTGATCCCCTCCACATAGCCCTTGGCCCTATTCTCATTTTTACTGCCACTACCATAAATTATGCTCGCAGTTCAATAAAAATCACAAGCCACATATACATTGGTTGGAGGTGCTTTTGCTATGCCCAATTTTCTTTTAAAGAAATTTCGCCGAGTCCGCATAAACGCCGGCCTCATCAAGGACGCACTCTTGTTTTCGTTTATAATATTTTTGTGCGCAATAATCCTCTGCATGCCGCAAGCCTCGGCCGCTGGCGTTAAACTGGGGTTGCGATTCTGCACAAACACGCTGGTGCCCGCGCTTTTCCCGTTTATGGTGCTTTCTTCTTTGGTCGTTAAAACCGGGATGTCCGAAAAAATCGGCAAAGTGCTGGCTCCCGCCGTTAAGGTTTTGTTTCGGCTCCCACCCAGCACCGCCGCTACCATTCTGCTGAGCTTTGTTGGTGGCTACCCTTCCGGCGCCATCGGCGTTAATGAGCTTTACCGCCAAGGCAAAATTTCTCGCTCCCAGGCCGAGCAGATGCTTTTATTCACCGTCTGCGCTGGGCCCGCCTTTATCCTAAGCGCGGTCTGCTCCGGCTTTGCCAACAACGCCATCATTGGCCCGATTATGCTTGCTTCTCACATTATCTCCGCCTTGATTTTGGGCATCGTTGCTGGGTTCCTTTACTCCCCTTCGAAAATTATTGGCTCTGTGCCGGCGCCTTCCCGCCAAAATTTTTCTTATGCTATGGTTGGTGCCTGTCTGGACGCCGCCCACGCGACTTTTAATATGTGCTCTTTTGTGATTCTCTTTTCGGCCCTCTTGAGCATCCTCAATCAGTCGCACATTTTCAGCTCGATTTTCAAAATCCTTGATTTTTTCGGCGTCCCACCGGCAATAATAAATATTATGCTCCCAGCGGCGCTCGAAGTCACCAACGGCTGCTCGGCCATATTAAAAAACCGCGCTCCCACCGAGCTTCTTGCCTTTGCGATCAGTTGGGCTGGAGTTTGCGTGCATTTTCAGATTTTTTCCATAGCCGAGTCCATTAATTTCTCTAAGCTAAAATTCATCTTCTTTCGCGCCACACATGGGCTCTTGGCCGCCGTTATATCGCACTTTATGTTCTCTGCCTTCAGCGCACGCTCTGTCTTTGCCACCATTACGCGGATTTCCTCTTCTAGCGTTGCCGAGGGTTACGTCTCCAAGGGCAGCGTCGCGCTCATTGCGCTGTGCGTTATCTTTCTGCTCACCGCAAATCCTAGAACGACTCGGGGGGTTCGTTTTGAAAAACCTAAAAAAAGAAGGCTTAATCGCGTTTTCAAAAAGTAACTTCAAGGCCTTGCTGGCGGTCTTTGCAATAAAATTTTTCTCAAAACTGCTGCTAACCCTCCTGGCCTTCCTGGCGGTCTACTCCCTCTTCGACTACACCTTCACCGCCTACGGCTTCTTCACTTCGTTTTTAAAACCCATCTCTGCGGCCAAAAATTTAGACTCAGTCCCGCTAAGCGCCATTCTGCTGGCACTTTGGGCGTACACGTTCATCATGTTCCTCCCGCTAGACCTGGGCTTTTACCTGTGGTTCTCTCAAATAGAGCCCGACATCACGCCGCCCCCGCTGCTACTTATATTTTTCTATTACAAAAATTTAAACCTCGTCATCAAGGCAATATCCTTCCAATTCGCCATTTTACTTAAGTCCGTGCTAAAATTTATCCTTTACATCGGCCCCGCAGCAGGGACCTTCATATTTCTGTGCCTAAATATCCGCACTTTTTCGCCAGAATCTCAACTTCTTTTCAGAATTTTCATCCTAATTGCGGCGTTCGCGTCCTTGATCGGAGCCCTCCTCTTCATCCGGTCCCAAATTCTTCGCGCCTTCACCAAATTCATCTTCGTTCTCAACGACTCTCAAAACGTCTTCAAAACCCTCAAAAGTTCGGCGTTCCTAACTCGAAACAACAGCAAAAGCCTCATAAAATTTATCCTCTCCTTCTGGCCATACGTGATCCTCAGCTTCTTCATCGTGACCATTCCGCTCGCGCGCGCCTACTTTCTGTTTCGGCTCGGCATCTTTACAAAAAAAACTATCTATAACCAAAATCAAGGGATCGTCGCGATCCCTCTCAGTCAAAAAGTTATAGATATAAATTTATAAATTATAAAACCTAATTAAATTTCCCTAGCGCCTAGTACCACGGTCATCGAGCTTCGACCCGTATCCATAGACCCCCAGATATTGGACCTTTGTTCCAAGGCCCCAGCCCTCGATCCGCGGACCTCGGCCAAGCCTGATTTTAAGGCTCAACGTCAATTTCTCTATTTGGACTTCAATTCTGAAATACAATTCTTACAAACACAATGCCCCTTAAAGTCTACAACGTCCTCGCAAGAGCCACAAAAACTGCACGCAAACTGATGCTTAGTTAACACGATATTCTCGCCATCCACATATATTTCAAGCTTATCTCTACTATTAATATTCATAGTTTTACGGAGTTCCATAGGCAAAACGATTCTTCCCAACTCATCGATTGAGCGCACTATACCTGTTGATTTCATTTAGCACTGTCCTTTCTACAACTAATACTGTCGATTTTAATCAGTTTTATTTCTTTATTAAACTAATAATACTATTTTCTTACAAAATTGTCAAACATATTTTTAGATGTAAATAATGGAAATTATCATAAAATAATCCAAGCCCGGAATATACTTTTTTTGTACAATAACGATGAATCGGCCGGGGATGAGTCCTAAGCTACACATCTGGCGAGGTAATTAATAAGCGTTATCTGCGTTGTTTTTTCCACTAGAATCGCCGCACAAAGGCCAGTTGTAAAATTTTAACATCCTCAAAAAATACAATGAATGTTTGCGTTTGTTCGCTGCACAAATAGGCTTATATCGGGCACATGAATCGCCTCCGAGTAATCTTTGTGTGCTATCCTTTAAGATCACAAACCCATTCTGGCAGACTTTTTTCAACAGTACTTGTGAAATCTGCCCGCAGCCACTTGTAAGTCGTAGTTTTGCGTTATATAATGTTCATAATTTAAGCTCGAAGGAGACTGCTATTCGCAATGTTAAACTATATCTGGGGCGCGCTAATCCTAATAAGCATAGTCTGCGCCGTTTTTACCGGAAACGTAAAACCGCTTTCCGACGCCATTTTAACCGGGGCCTCTGACGCCATCGGCCTAGTCATCTCCATGGCCGGCATGATGAGCCTTTGGACTGGGCTTCTAGAAATCGCCAACAGAGGCGGCCTCACCACGGTGCTCACTCGGCTCTTTAAGCCCGTTATCAAACAACTGTTTAAGGAGTACCCCGAGGACAGCCCCGCCATCCACGCCATTTGCATGAACATCACGGCGAACCTTTTGGGACTCAACAACGCCGCCACCCCGCTTGGGATCTCTGCCATGAAGGAGATGAACAAAGCGAACAAAACCCCAACCGTCGCCAACAACAGCATGGTTATCTTCACAGTCATGAATACTGCCTCCATCCAGCTCGTACCCACCATGATGTCCATTTTGCGCCAAAAGTACAACTCTGCCTCTCCGTTTGACGTGCTGCCCGCCATTTGGGTATCTTCCTTCGTCGCACTTGCAATCGGCGTCATTTTGGCAAAACTCTTCGAAAAATAAAGAAAAACAAAGTGAGGGTCTTTATTGAACACGTTCAGCTTCTACATATTGCCCGGCGTCATCGGGTTTATCATCATATTTGGACTTTTTAAAAATGTTCCACTGTTTGACACATTCATCCTCGGTGCCAAGGATGGCATATCTTCGGCCTTTTCCATTGCTCCCTCGCTGATCGGCTTGATCGTTGCGGTCTCCATGCTAAAAGCCTCGGGCGCTCTGGACATTATAACCTCTTTGCTGGCTCCCATCGGCAACCTGATCGCCATTCCCAAAGAGACGATCCCTCTAATGCTGCTAAGGCCGATCTCTGGCAGCGGTGCTTTGGCCCTTGTTGACTCAATTTTTAAATCCTGCGGTCCAGATAGCTTTCCAGGTCGCGTCGCCTCCGTCATGATGGGCTCAACCGAGACTACGTTCTACGTCCTTGCCGTTTACTTTGGCGCCGTGAGCATCAAAAATACCCGCCACACCCTTCCCGTAGCCCTCACCGCAGATTTCGCCAGCTTTATTCTCTCCGTCCTCATAGTACGGCTGTTCTTTTCGTGAATCATTAATTTGGTATACACATTAAACAACCAAAAGGCCCGCAACCACATTCGTTACGGGCTTTCTTTTTATATTCTTTTTTCTGCGATTTCTTTTTCTATCATTTTTATAAACTCGGCCAGTTGCATTGCACCAAGGTCTCCCTCGCTTCTAGACCTCACCGAGACGGTGTTTGTTTCGACTTCCTTATCGCCCACTACCAGCATGTATGGGACCTTTTTCAGCTGCGCTTCCCTTATTTTGTAGCCTATTTTTTCGCTCTTTGTGTCCGTCGCCGCTTTGATTTTTATCTGTTTCAGCTGCTCTTCAATTTCTAGCGCTTCTTTGTGGAATCTCTCGCTCAACGGCAGAATCCTGACCTGCTCTGGTGCCAGCCACAATGGGAATGCTCCTGCGAAGTGCTCTGTTAAAATGCCGATAAATCGCTCTATGCTGCCTAAGATTACTCTATGTATCATGACGGGACGGTGTTTTTCGCCATCTTCGCCTACATAAGTCAGGTCAAACCGCTCTGGCATTTGGAAGTCCAGCTGGATCGTGCCGCACTGCCACGTTCTGCCCAAGCAATCCTCCAGGTGAAAATCGATCTTTGGCCCATAGAATGCCCCGTCCCCCTCGTTTATCTTATACTTTTTGCCGATGCTATCGAGCGCATTCTTTAGCCCGTCCTTAGCCCTATCCCACTGCTCGTCCGTGCCCAGCGAGTCCTCCGGCCGCGTGGACAGCTCTATGTGGTACTTGAATCCGAATGTCGAATAAAATCTGTCAATTAGCCGGATGACTCCCACTATTTCGGGCTCGATTTGGTCCGGCGTCATAAATATATGCGCGTCGTCTTGCGTAAAGCAGCGAACTCTCATCAAACCGTGCAACGCGCCCGAAAGCTCATGCCGATGCACCAATCCTAGCTCGGCTACTCGCATGGGTAAATCGCGATACGAATGCGGTCTGCTTTTGTACACCAGCATTCCTCCGGGACAATTCATCGGCTTGATGGCGAACTCCTGCTCGTCGATGACCGTCGTGTACATGTTGCTCTTGTAGTGCTCCCAGTGCCCCGACCGCAGCCACAGCTCTTTGTTCAGCATCATCGGCGTTTTTATCTCGACGTAGCCGGCCTTGTCGTGCTCCTCGTGCCAAAAGTCTAGCAGCGCGTTACGAAGCCGCATTCCGTTTGGGAAGAAGAACGGAAACCCCGGTCCTTCCTCAAACAGGTCGAAGAGTTCTAGCTCTCTGCCGAGTTTTCTGTGATCGCGCTTTTTGGCCTCTTCCATTTTTGTCAAATAAGCCTCTAACTCGGCCGTTTTGGGGAACGATATGCCATAAACCCGCTGCAACATCGGACCTTTCGCATCTCCGCGCCAATACGCGCCCGTGCAGCTTAGCAGTTTTATCGCTTTTAGCTGACCGGTCGAGATTAAATGCGGCCCTGCACATAGGTCCGTGAAGTCTCCCTGCTTGCGAAACACCAAATTCTCGCCCTTGCCAGCGTGTTCCTCGATTAGCTCTAGCTTGTATTTTTGATCCTTATTTTTCATCAGCTCGACGGCGCCATTATGCGGCAACTCGAAACGCTCCACCGGCAGATCTTCCTTTATGATCCTCTTCATCTCCACCTCGATCTGCTCCAAGTCCTGCACGTTGAGCGTTCTTGGCAAATCAAAGTCGTAATAAAATCCGTTGTCGATGGCCGGTCCAATTGCTAGCTTTGCGTCCGGAAAAAGCCGCAGCACCGCCTGCGCTAGCACGTGCGCCGACGTATGCCAATAGACCTTCTTGCAGAAATCGTCGTCCTCGAACCTCAAAATTTCTAGTGTAGAATCCTCTTTTATCGGCGTCCTCAAGTCAACAAGCTCCCCGTTCAGCTTTGCAGCGCACGCTGCTTTATAAATCCCGGCACCAAGCGACTTTGCAACCTGCGCGGGGGTCACATTCTCCTCATACTGCTTCACTGCGCCATCCTTTAGCCTAATGTTTATCATAAAACTCACACCTTTTTTCTTTTAACGAAATTTGCTCGGCTCCCATTTTGAGCCCTTCCTCTTTTTATGATACCACGATTTGCCCGCGATTTCAACAGTTTATAATTTGCTTGACAGCGCCCCGTGCGAAGTAATACAATATTATTTGAGAATTTATTTGCGAATTTTATTAATTCTCAAAAATTATAGGTATATTTTCGATTTTTTATCGCTTTTATATATTTTTTGTTTTGAAATAAACTTTAAAGCTTTTTCCTTTTAAGGTTATTTTTGTGTTTTGGAAATTTAAAAATATAAACGAACGGCTTTAAATCTGAATTTATCCTATAACCGAAAAACAAATTGATTCTAAATATTTTAAAAATTTTTAAGGAGGTGCCCCATTTGTTAAATTTTGGACTAATTATACTATCTGTTATAATTGTCGCTTTTATTACCGCTTTTGTTGCCTTTAAACTCGGTATTTCGCATCGAAAAAAAGTCGCCGAATCTGCCATTAGCTCGGCTGAGCTCGAGGCTAAGAAAATTTTGAGTGAGGCTATTAGTGAGGCTCAGGTCAAGAAAAACGCGATCATTATTGAGGGCAAGGACGAGGTACATAAGCTGCGCACCGATGCCGAGAAGGAGATTGCCGAGAAGCGCAAGGATATTCAGCGGCAGGAGCGGCGGGTTTTGCAGCGCGAGGAGTCTTTGGACAAGAAAATGGACAATTTGGATGCGAAAAGTGAAGAGCTGAACCGGCAGTCGCAGTTGGTGGAGGAGCTTAAACAGCAGCAATTCGAGGCTTTGGAAAAAATTTCGGGGTTTACTTTGCAGCAAGCGAAGGAATATTTGCTCAAGAGTTTGGACGAAGAGCTGACGCACGAAAAGTCCGTTAAGATCTTGGAATTCGAGCAGAAAGCCAAAGATGAATCTGAAAAAAAGGCACGAGAAATTATTTCCCTTGCGATTCAGAGATGTGCGTCCGACCACGTTGCAGAGGCCACCGTTAGTGTTGTTCCTTTGCCAAACGACGAAATGAAGGGCCGCATCATTGGTCGAGAGGGACGTAACATCCGTGCTATCGAGACTTTGACCGGCGTCGATTTGATTATTGACGATACACCTGAGGCTATCACTATTTCTAGTTTTGACCCGATCCGCCGCGAGATTGCGCGGGTTGCGCTTGAAAATCTCATTACTGACGGTCGGATTCACCCTGCTAGGATTGAGGAGACTATTGATCGCGCTAGGAAAGAGGTCGAGCGGAGCATCAAGGCCGAGGGCGAGCGTGCGATCATTGAGGCTGGCGTTAATTCGATTCATCCTGAGCTTATCAAGTTGCTCGGTCGGCTTCGCTATCGCACCAGCTATGGTCAAAATGTTTTAGAGCATTCATTGGAAGTCGCTCATTTGGCCGGATCTATGGCCTCTGAACTCGGTCTTGATCCTACCATTGCCCGGCGCGCTGGTCTTTTGCACGACATCGGTAAGGCTCTTGACCACCAGGTTGAGGGTTCTCATATTGAGATCGGTGTTGATCTTGCTAAGAAATACCGCGAAAACGATGCCGTTGTTCATGCAATTCAGGCTCACCACGGCGACGTTGAAGCCAAAACCGTTATTGCTTGCCTTGTTCAGGCTGCGGATGCTATTTCTGCTGCTCGTCCCGGCGCACGGCGCGAAAATCTGGAGAACTACATTAAGCGTCTAGAAAAGCTGGAGGAAATCGCTTCTTCCTTTAAGGGTGTGGAACGGTGCTTTGCGATTCAGGCTGGCCGCGAGATTCGGATAATGGTTAAGCCCGATGTCATTAATGACGATCAGGCCGCTATTTTGGCTCGAGAGGTTTGCAAGAAAATTGAGAACGAACTCGATTACCCCGGCCAAGTTAAGGTTAATATAATCCGTGAAAGCCGCGTCGTTGAGTACGCAAGATAATATAGATTAAGATAAAAATAGCCGGTATCCAATTATTCTGGATACCGGTTTTCATTATTTTTATTGACCATTGGTTTCTTTTTGTTGGTCAGGGACACATTTATCGCCCTCTTTATGGAATCCTTCTCCACAAGTATCTACTGGCTTAGGTGTTTGTGTTGAGAGTGGAGTACTTTCCGGTTCATTTGTTTTTTCCTTATTGTTGTTTGTTGGCTGCTTAACATTTGTGTTCGAGCTACTGTTTGTTGGTTGCTTAACATTTGTGTTCGAGCTACTGTTTGTTGGTTGCTTAACATTTGTGTTCGAGCTACTGTTTGTTGGCTGCTTAACATTTGTGTTCGAGCTACTGTTTGTTGGTTGCTTAACATTTGTGTTCGAGCTACTGTTTGTTGGTTGCTTAACATTTGTGTTCG
>CAQKRU010000005.1:0-20425 GCA_948823415.1 uncultured Eubacteriales bacterium | reverse complement strand
TTAACATTTGTGTTCGAGCTACTGTTTGTTGGTTGCTTAACATTTGTGTTCGAGCTCTGTTGAGGGTTGTCTTCTTTAGACGTTGGTGGTGAACATTTACCGTCAATAAATTCTTCACCATTTTCACATTTAACTACTTTTCCAAAAGACCGAATCTTACTTAAAAATGTTGTTGCTACATTAATAACTCTGTTAAACATAGGAGAAACTTGGTTATTTAAAAACTCATTGTTCCTTATAACCATACCTTTAAGAATTTCTTTCAAACAATTCAAATAATAATAATAAAGGCCTTGGTTACTATTAGTTTCTGTTGTGGTGGCTGAATTAACAGTAGCTGTTCCATTAATATTATTTATTAAGTTTATCAACAACTCAGTTGAATCAATATTAACTGATTTATTATTAACATCTGTTAAATTTAACTTGTTTGCATTCTTAAGCATTTTATTAATATCTGATATATTTAACTTGGTTACATCAAGAGTAACTGAATTATTATCAGTATCTGTAATATTTATGGTTACAATATTATTTGCGGCACCATCACTAGGTTTTACCAAATTTTTGTTCAAAAAGTAATAAATTGCAGCTGCGCTGTATCCATACGCACCCCACAAAGCAAACTTAGCAGTCTTCCAAAACGTTGAGGGTTTCCCTTCAATTATTTCCTTCACATTTTCTTTATGAATTTTAATAATAAAATATTTTCCCTCATATTGTACAAAATTAACTCTGCTATCATTCATTAATTTTTTGGCATATCCTTCATCTACTTTGAAATACACATAGTCATCATCGCAGCCCGGACAATCCAAACAATTATACTCATAATCATAATTCTCACACATGGCAGCCGCTATGTTTCCGCTACTATAAAGTGTAAAATTGCATGCCATTACCAAGGCAAGCGCCATAGACAAAAATTTTTTCATAAAATAAAAACTCCCTCTTAAATTATATTTCTAATAAACATTATTAATCAATGCTCACTACACCAGAGATTTGCAAACCAATTTTTAATAGGCTTAAAAACTGATTCTGATTTTCTCTCATTATTATCAGTTTTTTCTGCTTTCCCAAATCTTAAAATACACTTAGGTTTTAATTTTATTTCATCTTTTGTTGACTCCTCACTAGGTTGAAAAAGAATTACTTCTCGTTCACCCGATTCATTAACATGTTCTTCAAAAATTATGGCTTCACCCCTATGAACACAATTATAAGAAAAACTAAATATTAAGGTTAACGCGGCCACCACTGATAATAGTTTTCTCATAAAGCTCCCCCCTTTTAATAAATTTTATTTTTCTGTAATCATTTTTAACGTGCATTTGCACACCAAAAAACCGACCTTTTGCTAAGCTGTTTATCCCCCTTCTTTCAATTGTTTTACATTATACCATACCAAAATTATTTTGTAAATAGATTAAAATTAATTTATCAAATTTTGTATAATCTGTATATTATGTTCGTGTATTTTTCTATTTTTTGTCGACTATTTTGGGCCTGTTCTCTACGTTTGCAATTGTCGCTCCTATCACAGTTTTGGCGCCAGATTTCAAGATCACATCTGCGCACTCTGCCATCGTGTTGCCCGTTGTCAAAATGTCATCACAAATCACGATGGTTTTGCCCGTTACGGCCGCGCTGTCTATGATCGCGTAAACATCCTTCACGTTCTCAATGCGCTCCTGCTGGCTCAGTTCGTGCTGAGTTTTATTCCGTTTGACTTTTTTCAGCGTCTCCGCGTAAGGGATGCCTGTCAGCCGGCCTACCTCTCTGGCAAAAATCTCCGCCTGATTAAACCCGCGCTCTCGTTTTCTGGCCTTGTGCAGCGGAACACTCGTTATCAGATCCACTTTCGCGATATCAACGCTCTCGGCCAAAACGTCGGCCACATATTTTCCAAACGGAACCGCAAAATTCTTGGCTCCGTTGAACTTATAGTCGTGTATTGCCCCACGGATCGGCTCCACATAGGCAAACGGCGCTACACATTCGAATCTACGCCCGGTTCGCGTTGTTAACGTGCTTTTTATCGACTTTCGGTTTATCTTTTTCTCGCAGTTTCGGCACACGACCTCATCTGCAGAGATTATCCCTTTGCAAAACGGGCACCGTGCCGGGAAAAATACGGACAAAATTTTTCTAAAATTCATCCCGTCGCCCCCTCACAGCTCTTTATCAGAAAATTTTTCAGCCCCGAAAATCGCCTGGTTTTTTTGTTGTTTTCGACCATCTTCCTCACCGTCCAGTCGTTTCCCACCAAGACTATCATCGACCTGGCCCGAGTTACCGCCGTGTACAGCAAATTCCTGTAATACAACTGCGGTGCGCCGAAATACATAGGCATCACGACCGCCTCAAACTCGCTACCCTGGCTCTTGTGCACGGTTATGGCATAGGCTAAATCCAGGTCCTTTGCGCTTTCCAGGTCATATTTCGCATATTTATCGTCAAACTGCACGATTAGCGCGCCTTCTGCCTTGTCGATGTTCAAAAGAATCCCAATATCTCCGTTAAAGACGCCCTCGCCACCAGTGCTATCCTCGCGCGCGAACAGTATATCGTAATTATTTTTTATCTGCATCACCTTGTCGCCCTCGCGAAAGACCGTCCCGTTTATGTTGATCTCTTTCTTCGCCGTGCTGGAGCCATTTAGAGCCTCTTGCATGACCTTGTTTATCTGTACAGTGCCAAGCAGACCCTTTTTGCCCGGCGCGATCACCTGTATGTCGAACAGCGATGAGTACCCGTATGTCTCCGGCAGCCGCCTGGTACACAAATCCCTAATCGTGTCGCTGATTGCCTGTTGATCATTCACCCTCATGAAAAAAAAATCATTATCTCTTACTGACAGCTCGGGCATCTCCCCGTTTACAATTCTGTGGGCGTTCGTTACGATCAGGCTTTTCTGCGACTGACGAAAAATTTCCTTTAGCTCTACAGTGGCGATTACCCCCGATTTTATCAGGTCCGAGAGCACATTCCCCGCCCCCACCGAGGGCAGCTGGTCGCAGTCCCCAACCATGATGAGCCTGCACCCCAGCGGCAGCGCCCTCAACATGCTCTCAAACAGCGCGGCATCCACCATCGACAGCTCATCCAAAATCAGCGCGTCGCAATCCAGCAAGTTTTTCTCATTCCGCTTGAACACCTGCTTGTCGTCCGCGTCCCACTGCACCTCTAGCAGCCTGTGGATAGTCTTGGCCTCCTTGCCTGTCACCGCTGCCATCCTTTGTGCCGCTCTGCCGGTGGGCGCCGCTAGACTGACTTTTTCTCCGTTCTTTTCGAGGATATTTATGATCGCATTAAGGGTCGTGGTTTTACCCGTGCCCGGGCCGCCCGTCAAAATCAGCAGTCCCTCTTCTAGCGCTTGCTTTATCGCCGTCCTTTGGAGCTTTGCGTAACTTATTTTGTGCTCTCGTTCGATGGCTTCTATGAATTCGTCCGCTCCCAGGATTTTCTTTGGCGGAAATTCCAGCATCATCAGCAGCCGCCCCGCCGAGTACACCTCGATTTGGTGCATTTTGCTTGTAAAGATGAATTCCCTCTCGTCCATGATGTCCCGCTGCAGTGCGCCCTCTTGCACCAGCTCTTTCAGCACTCTGTCGGCCTTTTCTAGCTCTATCTTCAAAAAATTCGCTGCCGCTTCGAGCAGTTTGTCCTTTGGCAGGCATGTGTGTCCGTTATTCATATTATGCTGCAGGATGTAAACCGTCCCTGCGCGGATTCGGCAGTCGTCCTCCTGCGGCAGCTGCAGCGCGTACGCCAATTTGTCGGCCCTTTCAAAGCTTACCCCCAGCGGCTCCTTGCACAGCAGATACGGATTATCGTTGATGCGCTCGGCGGCCTCCTGGCCGTACTGCTTGTATATTTTTATGGCCTCCTCCGGCGTTATGCCGTACTTCCCGAGGTATATCATCAGCTCTCTTACGCAAAACAGCTTGTTGAATTCGTCCGAAATTCTCTGCGCCTTCTCTTGCGTGATTCCGCGTATTTTGGTCAGCTCCTGCGGCGTTTTTTCGATTACTTCCAGCGTTTTTTCGCCAAACTTCTCCACCAACTTGCTCGCAATCCCCGGTCCCACGCCCTTTATCGCACCAGAAGACAGATACTTCAAGATTGCCGCGGTTGTGGTAGGCATCGAGCGCTCGCATAATTCCACCACAAATTGCTCTCCAAACGTTGGGTGACTCTTGAAATTGCCCAGCAGTCTCACGTTTTCTCCAACCCCAACATAAGGCAACGTCCCCACGGCGGTCAGCTGCTCGCCCTCCACGCTCAGTTCTATCACGCTATAGCCGTTCTGCTCGTTCCGGAACACGATCCGCTCCACCGCGCCCCTCACTTCATACAGCGTTTTCGTCTCGCCCTGCGTCATCTTTAACTCCTCTTTTACCTGCAATCGGCTTCACGCCGCGCCGTTATCGAACTTGACAAACCTATTTATAAGCTTACAAAACATCTGGATGGTCGGCCCACCCAGCAGTGCTGAGAATATCGTCGCTGCGCCAACCTCGCCGCCCAGCAAAAAGCCTATCACCAGCGCGGCTATGTCCAGCGCCGCCCGTATGAACCTATACTCTTTGCCGGTTTTGTCCCGCAGCAGCATCGCAAAACCCGTCCATGTGTCCTGCCCGATGTCCACTGTGATGAAGAGCGCCGTTCCAAAAAACAAAAACGCGCACGCCACCAAAACCGCGATGTTTCTAAATATTAGCCCGCCAGCTGAAACATTTAGCGCAGAATACGTGGCGACTCCTAGGTTGACGAAAAATCCCAGCGGCAGCACGTTGATGAGCGTACCGATGTTTATGTACTTTCTGCCAAAAATCAAAACAACAACGAGCAGCGTATAGGCCGTAGCATTGACTGCTGCGCCCATGCTGATGCCGAAAAATTTATGTAGACCATCCGAAAGCACCGAGATAGGGTCATTCCCAAGCCCGGCGCAAGAGTTCAGCCCAATTCCCATGCCGATTAGCACGTCTCCCAAAAATGCTAGTATCATTTTTTTAATCAAAACTGGCCTCGGCTGTCTAAATACCGAGAAATCAAACCTCGACGTCATGCTCGCGCCCCCATTTCGCGTTGTTTCTCAACCCACTAATACTAATTATAATACATTTATCGCCACTCGTAAAGGCATCTTTGCGCGCGACGCTACAAAAAAACTTGCACACGCACCCCTAAAAATCTGGCTAAAAACCGGGGCGCATAGCAAGTTGTCTCACTTTAAAGCCACTAAAATCACGCTTTTTTCTTTTTTATCACCTTGAGCCTCGAGAACTCCTCGCGGTCCTTCTCCTCCAGCGCGTCGGTTATGAACTTTATAGACCTCTCAAACCGCGGTATAACTATGTTTTTGAGCGCATTTGCTCTTTTTTGCGTCTTCCCAATGGCGTCCGCTAGGCGATACACGCTATTTTCGATTTCGGACAAATCCGCGCTCAGCTTTTTCACCTTCAAGAAGCTCCGATACGCCTCGTCTAGCATGGAATTCGAATTGTAAAGCCCAAACGGCAGCCTGCGGCTCTGATCCTCACTAAACGACACGATGGGGATCTCAACCCCCATAACGCTCCGGTACGAAACCTTGAGGCTATCATCAATCGGCACCGTGCCGGCAATCTCCTCAATCATTCCCAGCGTAATATTGGCCTTCTGCAGCGCTGCATACGCTTTTGCGTACGTTGTATCGATTCGCTTCTGAATCTTCGACGCATGTTTGATAAGCAGCATCATTTCGCGGATTAAGATGTTTCTCTTCTTGTCCATCAGCTCAAATCCGCCCTTTGCCAGCTCATAAGACTTCTTCATCGCGATCAGGTTGCCCTTTGTTGGCACTACCGACATGTTCACTCGAATTCACCTCATTTTTGTCGCGTCAAACGCCCAAATTTCGCTATTCTGCCTCGCTATTTTCTTTTTCAGAATTATCCTGATTGTCCTCCGTCGCCTCTTTTTGTGGCTCTGCAGCGCCCGTTTGCTCCTTCTGCTCGGCCTTTTCCTCGTGGTAATATTTTTCTAAAATCGCATCATCTACGCGGTCTAGCTCCTTTTTGGGCAGCATAGAAAGCAGCTTCCAGCCCAAATCCAAGCTCTTTTTGATGCCCCTATCCTCGTTTGCCGCCTGGTTGATGAACTTCGCCTCGAACTCCTTGCCAAACGCCAGAATTTTCTTGTCGTCGGGCGAGAGCTCCTCCTCGCCAATGACCGAAGCCAGTGATCGTGCGTCCTTAACCTTTGCATAAGACGCAAAAAGCTGATTCGCAAGCGCAGAATGGTCCTCCCGAGTGTAGCCATCCCCGATTCCATCCTTCATCAGGCGCGAAAGCGACGGCAAAACCGCAACCGGTGGGTAAATTCCCTCACCCTCCAGCGCGCGCTCTAGTACTATCTGCCCTTCGGTGATATATCCCGTCAAATCTGGCACCGGGTGCGTTATGTCGTCGTTCGGCATCGTCAAAATGGGAATCTGCGTAACCGAACCGCTCTTACCCTTTATCATGCCGGCTCTTTCGTAGAGTGAAGCCAAGTCTGAGTACAAATAGCCCGGATATCCCTTTCTGCCGGGAATTTCCCCCTTAGATGAGCTGAATTCCCGCAATGCTTCGGCGTAAGACGTCATGTCCGTCATTATCACCAGTATATGCATGTTCTGCTCAAACGCCAGGTACTCCGCCGCCGTCAGGGCGCACCGTGGTGTTAGCGTTCTTTCGATGACCGGATCGTTCGACAAATTCAAAAACATCACGACGCGCTGCAGTACGCCGGATTCTTCAAAGCTTCGCCGAAAATACTCCGCAACATCGTTCTTTACGCCCATCGCCGCAAAAACTATTGCGAAATTCTCATTCTCATCCGATGCAATCTTGGCCTGCCGCGCAATTTGTACAGCCAGCTCGTTATGCTTCATGCCGGAGCCCGAAAATATCGGCAACTTCTGCCCGCGAATCAGCGTTGCCAGCGTGTCGATTGTTGAGATGCCCGTGTTTATATAGTTTTGGGGGTACAGCCGCGATACCGGATTTATTGGTGTTCCGTTGATGTTCATTTTCTTTTCTGGAAAAATATCGCCCAGCCCGTCAATGGGTCTGCCGGCTCCGTCAAAGACCCTGCCCAGAATCTCCGGAGACAGCGCCAGTTCCATCGGGTGGCCCTTTAGCCGAGTCTTCGTATTGCCCAGCGAGATGCTCTTTGTGCCCTCAAAAACCTGCACAACGATGCGCTCGCCGTCTATCTGCACGACTCTGCCCTGCCGCATCGAGCCATCTTCCAGCCGGATCTCTACAATTTCTTCAAAAGAAACCTCCGAAACGCCGTCAATGACGATCAGCGAGCCGCTTATCTCCTTCACGCCAATATAATCGATTATCACGTTACCACGCCCCCACTTCGTTTTACTCGTTGCCCGTCAGCCCTCGCCACGCCTAGGATTTCAGTATCCCGTCAAACACTTTGTCAATCTCCGCGATATAATCGTCGAACAGCGCCAGATTGTCGTTTGGCACGTCGTACTTCATCTTCGTCAGCTTGTCGAACAGCCCCATCTCCGATATCCGCGAGATCGGGATCGACGCCAAAATCAGCTGCCGCGCCTTGTCTTCCAGGTGCAAAATGACCTTCATCATCAGCTTTTGCTTGCGCAGCGGCACGAAGGTGTCGTCCTTATGAAACGCGTTCTGCTGCAAAAAGCCGACCCGGATGACCCTTGCAATTTCGATAACCAACTTCTGGTCATCCGGCAAAACGTCCGACCCAATCAGCTTTACGATCTCCATCAGCTTATTTTCCTCGTGAAGAATCGCACTTATTTTTGCTCGATATTTTATGAACTTTTGCCCGACATTCTCGGCAAACCAAGGGTCCAAGTCTATGAAATACTCGCTATAGCTCTGCATCCAGTTGATCGCGGGGTAATGCCGCGCGTAGGCTAGGGATTTGTCGAGCGCCCAGAAAGCACGCACAAACCGCTTGGTGTTCTGCGTAACTGGCTCCGAGAAGTCCGCCCCCTGTGGCGAAACCGCTCCAATTATCGTCACCGAGCCATCCGAGCCGTTCAAATTCTTAGTGAGCCCGGCCCGCTCGTAAAATTCCGACAACCGCGACGGCAAATATGCTGGGAATCCCTCTTCTGCGGGCATTTCTTCCAGTCGGCCAGAAATCTCGCGCAGGGCCTCCGCCCACCGAGAAGTCGAGTCCGCCATAATCGCCACGTGATATCCCATATCGCGATAGTACTCCGCCAGCGTTATTCCGGTATAAATCGAAGCTTCACGCGCCGCAACCGGCATGTTAGAGGTGTTTGCGATAAGTACAGTTCGCTCCGTCATAGGTTTGCCGGACTTTGGATCCACCAACTCCGAGAATTCGCTCAACACCTGGCTCATCTCGTTGCCTCGCTCGCCGCAGCCCACATACACTATGATGTCCGCATCGCACCACTTTGCCAACTGATGCTGTGTCATGGTTTTGCCCGCTCCAAAGCCTCCGGGCACTGCCGCTGCGCCACCTTTTGCAATCGGAAACAGCGTATCGATGACTCTTTGCCCCGTGATTAGCGGAATCGTCATGGGCAATCTCTCGGCAACCGGGCGCGGAGTCCGTATTGGCCATTTTTGACACAGCGTCAAGCCAACCTCCTCGCCATTTTCAGTTTTTATCGTTGCAATTATGTCGTTAACGCGGTACTTGCCGTCCTTTTGCACCGACGTGACTTCGCCCAAAACTCCCGGCGGCAACATGCATCTGTGCGTGATTATGCTTGTCTCTGGGCACTCTGCATAGATGTCTCCAGCGTTGAGCTTTTCGCCTACCTTTGCCACGACCGTTACGTCCCACTTTTTGTTTTCGTCAAGCGACGAAACCTCCGCCCCTCTCGCGATGAACGCCCCAGCCTGCAGCTCAATTGCTCGCAATGGCCGTTGAATTCCGTCAAAAATATTATTGATTATCCCCGGCCCCAATGTCACCGTCATTGGCTGTCCGGTGCCCTCTACGGGCTCTCCAGGCCGCAGTCCCGTTGTCTCCTCGTAAACCTGAATGGTCGTGAGCGCCTCTGTGATGCCGATGACCTCTCCAATGAGCTTATCCTCGCCCACGAAGACCATTTCCATCATAGAAAAAGCGTCCGTATCCCGCACCGTTACGACAGGCCCGTTTATTCCGAAAATAACATTTTGATTCATCATAAAAACACATCTCCACTACGCTCAGCGCTAAAATATGTTCAGCTTTGAGTTCTCTGCAAACCACTTTTTCTGGTCCTCTAGCTTCGCGTCAATCGTCTCGTCCACAACCAACGACATGGCCTTGTTAACCGCCAGTATGCCGCCAATCTTTATCTTATCACTCACTTCCACCTTGCAAATTTTGCCGTAAGCCTCCCGAATATCCTCGGCATATCCTTCATCACGACGGCTGATATACAAGGTCGTTCCGGATTTTTTCAGCACCTTAGAAATAGAAACCGCGTACCTCTTCAAAACATCGACATAATCGGGCGAACTCACAAACTCCAAAAGCCGTTCTCTCGCCTTTTTAAACACATCCTCCACGATGGCCTGCCGCTTGGCAAAGAGCTTTTTGCGCTCCTCAAACTCCAGCTTAGAGACTTCGCTCGCGACGTTCCGCTTCATCTGCGCCATCTCGTTCTGAATCAAAAAGTATGCATCCCGCAAAACCTCTGCCTCTGCCTTCTGCAGCTCGTATTTTCGGAACTCTTCGGCGCTCGTCTTTATCTTTTTGCGCTGCTCGGCCGCGTACTTGTTTATCGCCTTCAAAAAGTTGCTGGTTTTACTTATGTCTCGCACTCTTCGTCACCCCTCCGGACAAGGAATCTCCCCAAAATCAGATTTTAATTCCTATTGCGTCCCGCACATATTTCGTTATAGAATCTTTAGCTCTGCCGTTGCCATGCCGATCCGGGATCTCCACAATCAGCGGACGCGAATGGTTCAGCTTAATGTCATAAATGAACTCCCTGCAAATCTTCACCAAGTTCTCCGTAATCAGCACCACCGCGATGTCCTCATCCTTTAGCGCCTCATTTATTGCGGTTTTTATCTCGTCCTCTTTGTGCACCACAACCCCAGGGATCCCGACCAGGCGCATTCCAACAAAGGTATCCTTATTGTCGCTGATAAGATGAAACTTCACAACAAGCACTCTCCCCTATCACAAGCCAAATCTAGACCCTCAGTTTAAACGAACTTAATGAATATCGCAATGAGCAAGCCAAATATGGAAACACCCTCAGCCAAGCCCACAAACACAATGGCCTTTCCGAATGCTTTTGGGTCCTCCGAAACCGCGCCAATAGCCGCAGGAGCAGCAGCCGCAACCGCGATTCCGCTGCCGATACATGCAAGACCCATTACCAGCGCCATTGCCATCGAGTCCCACTCTTTGTCCGTCTTGCCCTGCTCCACCTGAGTCGCTACCGTGCTTGCTTCCACAGCACTGGCACCCACGCCATCGTCCGCCATAACAACTGTCGCGCACAATGATAGCATAAACAGCATCACAAACGAGCATATCTGCACAACCACCGCCTTGGCCGGCTTCATGCCTCTTTTTACGGCGTACGTACACATTCCCAACGAAACCACCAGCAAGCCCACAAACGTTACAAAAATCGACACTGCACTCATTACAATTTCCTCCGCAATCCTAAATATTTTGATTTATAAATTTTCTTCGGACACTCGAATCGGCGCGAACGGTCGACCCTGTCCTTCAAAAAATCGGCTAAATAATTCATAAAAGTTGAGTCTTAACACCTGGATGCCGACCAAAAGGCCCTCCAGCGCGATGACAAACACGTTCCCAAACACTGCCATGAGCGTGTATCCCACAACGCCGCCCGGCATTATCTGCGCGATGGTGAAGACGACCATCATCATCCCGGCGTGCACCAAAACATACGCGCCAACCCGCAAAAACGACATCGTGTTCGTGATGTAGCTTAGCATGATCTCAAACAGCTCAAATCCGTTTTGCACCATGTATTCGCCCCATTTTTTTGGCTTCCAGTCCGGCGCCCTGCTCAGCAATTTCCCCAAAGGCTCTTTAAAAAATATCAGCACGACCGGCAGTACCATCAGCCCCAAAACGTACGGTAGCGACACCACATTTACTCCAAGCGCCATTGTGCCGCCGGCCGTCACTAGCGATCCATAAAAAATCAGCCCCGCGACGCCATTTTGGCCAAACAGTGCATTCTCGTAATTTCTTCGTCGCAGCGATGAGTATATGTTCAAAATCATGGACAAAATTATTATTCCGGCGCCCAAAATCACTGCCAGCACGATGATCGTCATGACCGTTTTTGGCTCCAGCACGTCAACCGGCTTTTCGTCCAGGTTAAACAACGCCTTGTACATCGGGTCCAGCACGTGTTCTAACCCAAACACCGCACCGTATATCAGCCCAAACACCGAGGCCGCAAATCCGCACCGGATCAAGATCCGCCCGAGCATCATCTTTTTAAGCCGCCACATAATCGCGCCCGCAACCGAAAGTACGATCCCCTGCCCAAAGTCGCCAAACATGATGCCAAACAGCAGCGTATACAGCACCGATACAATCACCGTCGGGTCAATTTCGTTGTAGCTCGGCAGCCCATACATCTCAACAAACGACTCAAACGGCCGCGAGAACCGATTATTCTTTAGCTTTACCGGCGGCGAATGCTTTTCTTCGTTGTCGGCCCGCTCAATCGAGAACTCTATGCCATAAACGTCACTCAGTTGATGCGCAAAGTTATCCTCTTCCTCCTGCGGGATCCAGCCCACCAGAATGAAGCTTTCGTTGTACTTCGACACATAATTCTTGATCGTAAAATAAGTATTCATCTCTTCAAGCTTGGTATAAAACCTCAAACACTGGTCCTTTTGCGTCTTCCAAAAGCTCTCTATCTTTCTATTGATACTCTCGAGCTCTGCGTTTGTGTCTGCAATCAGCCCTTTTATGATCTCTAGCTCTGTTTCGGGCGTTCCGTTAATCTGATTAAGCCAAAGCCGTTCAAAATAGAGCCCCGCAAACTTTCTGTCCACCTCTGCAATATTCTCCAAAGGCGCAAAATACACTCCCCAGCACGCCTTTTCGTCCACCGTGCAAGGAAAAAACAGCATATACGGGTCTTCTCCGCTTGCGTTCAGCTTTTCAAAGCTCTCTTTTGGCAGCTTGCCAAACCTCACCTTTATATATTTACAGGCAAAAATCTCTGCCAAATTCAAGTCTAACCCTATAAAATGGCCTATATTTTCTTGCGCCTTCTGATGCTTCGTTATCCGATTTAAAATATCCTGCTTTTTTTCGAGTAATAATCCCATTTTATAATTTATATAATTAACGTAATCGTTAATTTCCTTCAAGCTCACTTCAAAGTCGGCAATATCCACCAGCTGCAGCTTCATTCCTGCTCTTTTTACCATGTCCTTAAGCTTTCGCAAAGGCTCGCTGTAGGGGTTCCCCTCCGAAAGCGGGACAAAATTGTTATTCTTAGAATAAAAAGAAAGCGCGTCGTCCGGATGAAAAATCCCAGACTTGCCACATACCTTAATAACTTCATCAAGCGCCGGCAAAACACCTATAATGCTCGCTACCTTTACCGATGAAACCGCCACGTTACACCACATCCTCTCTCTTTTGAGCCTTTAAAATCAACAAATTTTCTAACTCGCTCTTATTAACATCATATCTAACTCCCTCGATTATCGTCGTCAGATTCTGAATTTCTATCTGTAAAAGAAAGATGTAAGAGAACATTATTACAGCCGGATGCACAGAAAATCGGATATTGCTTCTGCATTTATTGTAAAGCACCCGATCCGGCAATTCATCCACATAATTATACTTATAATTTTTTATTTTTTTCCCTCGGTTAGTGTGCTCCATTATAGAAAAAACCTGCTCTTCGTTCTCGGCTTTGCACATCTGCGAAATGTACCGATCTTTTATCGTCCCGTAATTTAAAACCGCCGACTTAACCTTGCTTCCGTTGCGCTTCAGCCGTACTATCCGCACAAAATTGCTATAGTCAATATAAGCGCTCAAGGTTTCCGAAAGCTCCGCCCGCACCTTTGAGGGCGTATTCTTTTTTATAGCGTCAAAAAATTTGCCATAAAGATAGTCATAAAGCGTTTTTTCTATTGCAGATAAATCCAAGTCCTGGCCATCCTCCGGCCGGTGCTTAGCCAACATCGGTTCGTACGCCGAGCCCTTTAAAACGCCCAAAAACTCATCATAATTTTTTACCGAAACCAAGCCCATCAAGTTAATTTTCGTCCGTTTGTTAAAAAACATCGGCAAAGAGTAAATATATCCGTACGCGTTGCCGCCCGCCAAGTACATCAAGCTATGGATAATCTGCTCAATCTCCGTGCGCGCAATGGTATACTCCGTTAAGCCGCTGCCGGTAGAGATCTCATATCTGCACAGCGATTCTAAGTCATGAAACAATTTTTTACGAATCAAGTTCTCAAGCTGATTCCGGTTTATTCCCAATTCGTTCACATTCGCAAGCTCGTCGTGATAATGCGTATGATTCTTTAAATAAACCGCCACGTCGCTCACCGTTCTGCACGCAATAAGATTATTATAGTCCCGCGAGCTGATCCGGCCGCCATACATAGCCCGAACTTTCGCCGAAATAACATTTGAAGCATACTTAGAAAGCATAAAAATCAGTCTCCCAAAACATTTTTGACTATGCTACTCACCCATATTCCACAGTTTTGTTCGTAAGCTTTGTCCATTGCTTCAGATATATTCTTGCAATTCGATATTATCTTCGTTTTCTGTTCTTCTGCCAATCTTCGTTCGGTTGTTTCGTTTATCGCTAATCTTTTTCTGGCCCTTTCCAGATACTCGGTTCGGATCTCATTTTTCTTCGCTTTAATCTCGTTTTCAAGATTAATTTTATCTTTCTGCGCTCGCTGTGTTAAGTCCCTTGCGGTTTTATCCATCTCGATTATCTTTGCGATCATATCTCTCATGACCTGGCCGCACCTCCTAAGCTCAGCTAAACTAAGAAACACGAAAGAACATCTACCAATATTATATTCCCAAAAAGCAGAAGTTTCAACAAACCTAAAAATTAAAAACAAAAAACCTCAACTTTCAATAACTAGTTTGATTATGAGCCTATTTTTACTATTTGTCAAGAGCGTATTGGTGCAAATGAATAAAATTTTTGAAATTTTTTTAACTTTGCCCAATTTTGCGAGCAATTTTTGAAGATGTTGCCAAACGCGCCAAAATGCAATAAAATTAAATTAAAATTTGAGTTTGGATGGATGGATTTGGACAAAAAAAAAGCGCTCATTTTATATGGCTCCCCGCACAAAAGCGGCCACACAAGAAAGGCTTTGGACGAAATTGTTGTCACGCTGCAAAACGAGTTCGAGTTTACATTTATTGATGCTTTTAAGGCAAAAGTCGCACCGTGCGTGGATTGTGGCTCTTGCAAAACACGAGAATCCTGTGTATCTTCAGACTTTGCCAACATAGATGCCGCTATCCGCACCTGCGAGCTTATAATCATCGCAACCCCCATCTACAACCTGAGCTTTCCTGCCCCGCTAAAAGCCATCTTCGACAGGACTCAGCTTTACTACAACATGAAAGTGCACCTCAAAAAAAATCCGTTTAAACAGCAAAAAGCCGCAATCTTAGTAGCCACATGCGGCGCCCGCGACCCAGACTGCGAAGAAATCATCCTAAAACAGCTGCAACTTTTTTTAACGCTCATCAACGCAAAGCTCATAAAATCTGTCTTTATAAGCAACACAGATTCGTCCCCTCCCGCCACAGACAGAACCTAGGGCTGTTCCGCCGCTCTCACTTTATCTTTGCGCTTATTGCGTTCTCGCCCGTTTGCAGCAGATTATACAGCGAAGCCGCATATAATGGGTATTCTTTTGAGATGATGTCCGGCGAAAGTGGCAATTTTGCTAGGCTCGCGGCGTCTTCCTTGCTTTTGCCCGAGCTTTTTATCGTCCGTTTTATGCTCAACTCCAAAAGGCTCAAAGACGCGCTACACAGAGCCTCGTACGATGTGTTCGGAATCTTAAACAGGCCCTGCGGATTCTTGGCGTTGGCCGAGTACAAATTCCTAAAAACATTGTAAACGCAGATCATCAAATAGCCCGAAACCTCGCCAGTTAAGCTCTTGTTCTTGCTTTTGCCAAGCAGATCGAATATAATGCTTATGGAATTTACTATCAGTTTTTTATTCAAAGTTGGCAGCACACTGCCGCTAAACTTATTATCTTTATTCTCCGATGAATCCGGAATGTCCTCCAGATTCAGCGTCTTGCCACTTTTGTTTGGCGTTTTGCCCAGCAGATAGTCGCACGACACGTTATAATAATCCGAAAGTTTTATCACAAAATCCAGTCCGCACTCCCGAACTCCCTTTTCGTAATGCGACAGCAAGGCTTGCGAGATGTTAAGGTCGGTGGCCACTTGTTTTTGGCTCAATCCTTTTTCCTTCCTCAAAAGCGTGATGATTCTAGAGAAGTCCTTATTCATGCCTTCAAGCCCTCCTGCAGCAAAACTTTTTACGACTGGTAAATTATATCCCATAAAAAACATTTTGTAAAGACCATTTTCATAATTTTTTCGCTTCAAAAGGAGAATTTATATGAAGAGTTATCAGGTGCATTTGATTCGGCACGGGCTAACCGATGCGAACTTTAACGGCCAATACATCGGCGCTACCGACGTGGATTTGTCTGCGGAGGGCGTTGCGAGGCTGACCAAGCTAAAAAGCGAGGCCACTTATCCCACTGTTGACAAGATTTTTTGTAGTCCTCTTCTGCGTTGTCGACATACCGCGGAAATTTTGTACCCGGTACACACCGATTTTATCATCGAAAACGACTTTGCCGAGTGCAACTTTGGCGACTGGGAGGGCAAAACCGCCGATGAGCTCAAAAACAACAAGGACTTTTTGCTTTGGTTGAAAAACTCCGAAAAATCTTGCCCTAACGGCGGCGAAAGCTTAAAGTCTTTCAACTTGCGTGTTACATCGGCTTTTGAAAGGCTTGTTGAGGCTGTCGTTAAAGGCGACATCAAAGATACAGCTATTGTGACGCACGGCGGCGTGATTATGACTATCCTTGCGACCTTTGGCGTGCCGCGCGCCAAGTTTTTTGACTGGGTCGTCAACAACGGGTGCGGCTATTCGGTGCGGATTATGCCCAGTCTGTGGATGCGGCAAAAAGTTGTTGAGGTTTACGCTAAGGTTCCATACAATCTGGCCCGCGAGAACAACGAAGAATCGGCGTATATCGTTGACTTGGTTCGCGGTGCATCCGAGTCTGACGGGATTCACGAAAACAGCGGCGAGACATAATCTACTGGCAGCGGCGGTGCGCGGTATAGTGCACCGCTTTATTTTTGTCAAAAAGCCCGGCTATTTCGTTTTCGTCGCAAAGAAGAAGTCTACACCTTGGCCGTAGTTTTGGAATATCAGCCCTTTCACCTTATTCGACCAGGCGAAAAATCTGCTCTGCGTGTACATCGGGTAAAAAACGGCGTTGTCGATGAGGTATTTTTCTGCCGCCACAATCGGCTGGTAAGCATCTTTAGCATTGGCTGAGGCCGCACTATTAATGAGTTTATCGTATTCTGGGCTGTTCAGATTGGCGATATTCTTGCTGTTGCCAGACTTAAATGCATTCAAAAAGTCGAGCGCAAACGGACTTTCGGCCGAAATCGGCACCAACGCCACCTGATAGTTCATCGAAGCCACCCTGGACTTCAAAACGCCTTCCGGAACAGGCTCCATGTTAAAATAAAAACCCAGATTATCGTTTAAATTCTCTATTGCATTGCTTATAATCGCCTTTATACTAGGATTTTCGGGGCATAAAATCGTAACTTTTGGCAGAGTCTTCAGCTTTAACTGTTGCAAACCGGCGTAAAAATGGTTCTTGGCCTTAGGGTCTACTGCTAAGCATGGGCATTTACCTGCGACGCTTCGAAAGTTTTGCCCATTAACAATGAGTCCATCTGGCACCAGACTTTCAGTAATTTCGCAGTTTTCCGGGATCGTCGATAAGATATGGTCGCGATTTAGAGCCTCCAAAAAGCCCATCCGGACATTTAAATTCGCAAACAGAGCGTCCTGCGTGTTGAAAGCAAGGCCCCACAAGGTGTCCTTAAAGTCGACCGTTCCCAGATTCTTGCGCTTGGCCTCTGTTACCTGCTCATATGATGGCAAAAGCGCAGCATCTATCGCAGAGGTGATAATCAAGCTTACCGCGTCAGTGAGGTCTTTGCCGATAGTAAAGTCCACCCCGGCCGGCACAGAGACATTCGCACCGATATAATTTTCGTTTTTGACCAGACTCAGGCTGTTATAGTGGCTCCAGCCGTACCGCGTCTTGACCTTAAAGGCGCCATTACTGATAATTGTGGCTGCCTCCAGACCGTATTGCCCGTTGGTGCCTTCAAAAAAGGCCTTATTGCATGGCATAGTTGGCGCTGTGGCGAGCAGCGAAAGGAAGTTTTCCATGGGGTATTCAAGCTCGATGGCCACCGTATGCTCATCTGGGGCTGATACGCCCAGAGAATCCGCTGGGGCGACGTCTATGTTGACTTTGCGCGCATTTTTTATGCAGTAAAGCGTGTATGCCTTTGGCGAATTCGTGTATTTATCGAGTGCGCGCTGAAGTCCAAACACGAAATCCTGCGCTGTTACGGGCGTTTTGGCTTTGTCCGACCAAGCCGCATCCTCACGCAAGTGGAACGTATACATCTTGCCATCGGCCGAGACATCCCACGACGTCGCAACTCCTGGCGTTACGTTGCCCGATTCATCGAGCCTGACCAGGCCTTCAAAGATATTCATAATGACGATGTTGGCGGCGTAATCGTTGCAGACCTGCGGGTCAAGCGTGCGCGGCTCGCTCTCCAGGTTATATTTTATCACCTGATTTTCGGGCGAATTTTTATTCTTTTTGCACCCCGAAAAGCTCGTCATAATCAGCGTTGCGCAGAAAAAAATTAAAAAAATCCTTTTTGCCATGCGATAATCACCTTTACAATTTATGTAAAACCAGCGGCAGTTAGCCCCGTTTTTTGTTGTATAATGTTTTAGTTTATCACATATTTCGATTTTATTGCACAAAACGTCAAAAAATTTTACAAAAAATTCTGAATTCGGCATTATGATGCATACCGAGCAAATTTTTCACGATAATCTACTCAGTATGCATAAACTCATTGCCTTTCGCTCGTCACCTAAAAATGTAATGAACGTTGTCCAGTAGGTCTTCCACGGCGTTCGTACACTTCATGGCCTTACGTTTCATCTTCTTCGGGTTTTGCATATAGCTGAACAAAAGCCACCCTGTAGCCATTCCCCAAAAAACTCCGCACAAAAAGCTCTTCATTGCGCAATTCTTCTTACTTTCATTCATATTCATCGCCATTATACCTCCATTCTCGTTTATTTTAATAGTATTTTGCCCGCCACCATCCCTTTTAGCAAAATTTTTGCTGTAAATTTAAATTCCTGTTTTTGCAAAATGCCGCTTGTTAATTTCGAAAAAAAATGGTATACTAAGGGTTGGTGAGCTGTTTTGAATGAGTTGAACATTGTGCTAATTGAACCACAAATTCCTCAAAATACCGGCAACATCGCTCGCACTTGCGCTGCAACTTCTGCTCGTCTGCATCTGGTGAGGCCTTTGGGCTTTGAGATTGACGATAAAAAGCTAAAGCGCGCCGGTCTTGACTATTGGAGCCTTTTGGATGTACATATTTACGCGGGAATTCGCGAATTTTTTAGCCAGAACAATGGCTCGTTTTTTTATTTTTCTACTAAGGCAAAGCGCGTGCACACTGAGGTTTCATACCCTCGTGACTGCTACTTGGTGTTTGGCCGGGAGGATGCGGGGCTGGATGAAGCTCTTTTGCACGGCAATATGGACCGTACTGTGCGGATTCCTATGTAAGAAGAGGCTCGGAGCTTGAATTTATCGAACTCCGTTGCTATCGGCGTATACGAAGTTCTGCGCCAGTGGGGCTATCCGGGCCTTTTGCGCCAGGGAAAACTGAGGAATTATGACAACTAAACCCCTATAACATGCATAAAATAGACTATAATATTTTCTGATGTGGAAAAATAAAATAAGTTATCGCCCATTATTGCTACAATGAACCGACCTAAAAGTTACCGTTGCACCACGAGACTTGAAAGGATGAAACTTATGGATTATTCTGGCAAAAAGTCTGTAGAGGACATCGACGTTTGCGGCAAGCGAGTCCTTTTGAGATGCGATTTTAACGTGCCTTTTGACGCTGCCGGGAAGATCGCCGATACCACGCGGATTGACGCTTCGCTTAGGACTATTCGCTATCTGATTAAAAATCGTGCTACTGTTATCATTGTTTCTCACCGAGGCCGCCCTAAAGGCGTTTGTCGGCCTGAGCTTTCTTTGGAACCCGTTGCTGCTTATCTTTCTCGCGCTTTGAATCTGGGCGTTAAGTTTGTGCGTGAGGATATTCGCGATGGTGCGCCGGAGGTTTTGAATCAGCTGAAAAATGGCGACGTTGCGCTGCTTGAGAATATTCGCTTTTATAAGGAGGAAGAGCAAAACGACCGTGAATTCGCGAAATCACTGGCATCTCTGGCTCAAATTTACGTTAACGACGCTTTTGGGACGTCCCACCGAGCGCATGCCTCCATTGTAGGTGTGGCTGCGATTTTGCCGGCGGTTTGCGGCTTTTTGATGAAGAAAGAGCTTGACATTTTGTGCCGCGCCTTAACCGCGCCAGAACGGCCTTTTGTCGGGATATTTGGCGGGGCTAAGATTTCGGACAAAATCGACGTTATAAGTAATCTGCTTGAAAAGCTCGACGTGCTAGTAATCGCGGGAGGAATGGCTTACACATTTTTGAACGCTTTGGGCTATTCTATTGGGCAGTCCATTTTTGAGGCGGATAAAATTGGCGTCGCGACGGACATTATGGCCAAGGCGAAAGACTTGGGCGTTCGAGTTGTTCTGCCTGTTGACAATGTGGTTGGGCGAGAATTCACTGCTGACACGGATTTTGAGGTCGTTGGTTCGGACAGCATCCCGGACGGCTGGTTTGGACTGGACATTGGCCCCAAAACGGAGCAAGTTTTCCGCGATGTAATCGCGGGCGCGAGGACTATCTTTTGGAACGGGCCAGTTGGCGTGTTTGAATGGGCCCACTTTCGGCATGGGACCTTTAGTGTCGCTGCGGCAATCGCTGCAAACCGCGATGTGATGTCTATTGTTGGCGGTGGAGACACTGCCGCGGCTGTCCAGATGAGGAATTTTGCAAGCAGCATGACGTACGTGTCTACTGGCGGAGGCGCTTCTTTGGCGCTTTTTGAAGGGAAGGATCTGCCCGGCGTTACGGCTTTGGCGGG